>NZ_JBSFKI010000024.1:0-24469 GCF_053598475.1 Kitasatospora sp. NPDC001119 | reverse complement strand
CGCCCCGGGCCAGCCGGGCGCGATCGGCCTCGTCCAGGTGCCCGGTCAGCCCACTGGCCTGCGCCCACAGGCCCCAGGCCAGTGAGACCGCCGGCAGGCCCCGCTCACGGCGCCACCCGGCCAGGCCGTCCAGGAAACCGTTGGCCGACCCGTACAGGCTCTGCCCGGCACTGCCGAACACGCCCGCGCCGGAGGAGAAGAGGACGAAGGCCGCGAGACCCAGGCCCTCGGTCGCCTCGTGCAGGTGCCAGGCCGCGTCCGCCTTCGGGGCGAACACCTCCCCCAGCTCCTCCGCCGACCGCGTCTCGAAGACGCCGTCGGCCAGCGCGCCGGCCGTGTGCACCACCGCCGTCAGCGGACGCTCCACCGGAACCCGACGGACCAGGTCGTCGACCACCGAACGGTCCGACACATCGGCGGCCACCACCTCCACCTCGGCACCGAGCGCCTCGAGTCCGGCCACCAGCTCCGCCGCACCCGGCGCCGCCACGCCGCGACGGCTCACCAACAGCAGCCGCCGCACCCCGTGCGACTCCACCAGATGCCGGGCCACCAACCCGCCCAACGTCCCCGTACCACCCGTCACCAGCACCGTCCCCGCCGGATCCAGGACCGGGCCGGTGCCGGTGGGCGCCTCGGCACGCGCCAGGCGCGGCACCACCGCGGTCCCGTCGCGCCAGGCGACATGGGGTTCGCCGGACGCGAGCGCGTCGGCCACGAGTGAGGCGGGCACCGCCGAGCCGTCGGTGTCCACCAGGACGATCCGGCCCGGGTGTTCGAGCTGCGCGGTGCGGACCAGGCCCCGGACGGCGGCCGCCACCGGGTCCCCGGCGCCATGCGCGGTCAGGACCGCGAGCGGGCCGGCGGAGTCACCGGCCAGGTGCTCCTGGATCCCGCCGAGCGCGGCGCCGACGAGCGCCCGGGCCGCCCGCGGCACCGACAACCCCTCGGGGACGCGGGTCAGGTCGAGCACATCGTCCCCGGACGGGCGGTCCGCCGCCCGCGGCAGGTCGGCGGGCGCCCAGTCGACGCGGTACAGGTGCTCGGCGGCGGTGTCCCGGGCGGCGGACAGCCGCTCGGGCGCCACCGGCCGCAGGACCAGCGCCCCGACGGCACCGACGGGCCGGCCGACCGGGTCGGTCAGCGCGAAGGAGACGCTGTCCGGGCCCTCCCGGCGGGAGTGCACCCGCAGCGCGGTGGCCCCGGACGCGTACAGGGCCACGTCGTTCCAGGCGAACGGCAGCAGTACCTCCCCCGGTCCGGCCACCGGCGCCGCGCCCAGGTTGGCGGACTGCAGGGCCGCGTCCAGCAGGGCCGGGTGCAGTCCGAACCGCCCGGCGGAGTCCGTCAGTTCCTCCGGCAGCGCGACCTCGGCGAACACCTCCTCGCCCGACCGCCAGGCGGCCCGCAGGCCCCGGAACGCGTCGCCGTACTCGTAGCCCGCCTCGGCCAGCCGCTCGTAGAAGCCGTCCAGGGCGACCGGCTCCGCGCCGGCCGGCGGCCACGCCTCGTAGCCGAACTCCGGTGCGGTCTCGGCCGCCAGGAAGCCGGTGGCGTGCCGGGTCCACACGCCGCCCTCCGCGTCCTCGGGCCGCGAGTGCACGTGGACGGCCCGGCGGTCGTCGTCGGCGGTGGCCGGGTCGACCGTGACACGGACCTGGAGGCCACCGCGCTCGGGCAGGATCCCGGGCGCCTCGACGACCAGCTCGTCGAGTCGGCCGAGACCGGTCCGCTCCCCCGCCCGCAGGGCGAGTTCGAGGAAGACCGCGCCGGGCAGCAGGACCGTCCCGGAGACGGCGTGGCCGGCCAGCCACGGATGCGATCGGATCGACAGCCGTCCGGTGAACACCTCTCCCCCGTCGGGCAGTTCGACCAGGGTGCCGAGCAGCGGGTGCTCGGCGGCGGCGACCCCGAACGCGGTCACGTCACCGGTGGCGGCCACGGGCTCCAGCCAGAAGCGCTGGTGCTGGAAGGCGTAGGTGGGCAGTTCGGAGGGACGGACGGTGCCGGCTCCGGCGTGGGCCGTGGACCAGTCCACGGACAGGCCGTGCACGTGGAGTTCGGCGGCGGCGAGCAGGACGCGGTCCCAGCCGCCGTCCTCGCGGCGCAGGGTCCCGGTGACGACGGTCGGCGCCTGGACGGCCTCCTCCAGGGCCTCGACGATGCCGTGGGCGAGCACGGGGTGCGCGCTGACCTCGACGAAGGCCCGGAAACCGTCACCCGCCAGGGTCTCGACGGCCTCGGCGAAGCCGACGGTCTGCCGCAGGTTGCGGTACCAGTACCCGGCGTCCAGCTCCGGGCCCTCCAGCCAGCGGCCCTCGACGGTGGAAAGGAAGGGGATCGCGGCGGGCTGGGGCTTCACGGAGCCCAGCAGCTCGGCGAGTTCGGCCTCGATGGACTCCACGTGCGAGGTGTGCGAGGCGTAGTCGACGGCGATCCGCCGCACGCGCACGCCCTGCTCCTCGTACGCGACGACGAGCGTGTCCAGACCCGCCGGGTCACCGGCCACCACGACCGAGGAGGGGCCGTTCACGGCCGCGACCTCGACCCCGGCGGGGAGCCGGTCGGCCACCTCGGCGAGCGGCAGCCCGACCGAGACCATCCCGCCGCGTCCGGCCAGGCCCCGCGCGATGGCCTGCGACCGCAGCGCCACCACCGCCGCCGCGTCCTCCAGCGAGAGGATGCCCGCGACGTGCGCCGCCGCGATCTCGCCCTGGGAGTGGCCGACCACCGCGTCAGGGATGACGCCCAGCGACGCCCACAGGCGCGCCAGGCCGACGTTCACCGCGAACGACACCGGCTGCACCACGTCCACCCGCTCCAACGAGGCGGCACCCGGCACCTGGTTCACCACATCCAGCAACGACCAGTCGACATAGGGCTTCAAGGCCCTGTCGACCTCACCGAGAGCCTCCGCGAAGACCACGGACTCGGCGAGCAGCCGACGCCCCATCCCGGCCCACTGGGAACCCTGCCCCGGGAAGACGAACACCGACCGACCACTCACCTCCGCCCGACCGGACACCAGCCCGGCCGCGGCCTCCCCCTCGGCCAGGGCCTTCAGGGCGGCGACGAGCGCGGCCCGGTCGGCGCCGACGGCCACGGCACGCTCGGTGAACCGGGTGCGCGCGGTGACGAGCGCCCCGGCGGTGGCGGCGAGGTCCGGAGCCGGCTGTCCCTCCGCGAAGGCCGCCAGCCGCGCGGCCTGCTGACGCAGCGCCGCCTCCGAGGCGGCCGAGACCACCCAGGGAACCACGTTCTCCCCGGCACCGACGGGCGTTGCGGCTCCGTCGATGGGCTCGGCGCCGCCGGCCGGCTCCGCCTGCTCCAGGATCACGTGCGCGTTCGTCCCGCTCACACCGAACGCCGAGACGCCGGCCCGGCGCGGGCGGTCGGCCTCCGGCCAGGCCCGCTGCTCGGTGAGCAGGGCGATGCCGCCCGAGGACCAGTCGATGTGCGAGGAGGGCGCGTCGATGTGGAGGGTCTGCGGCAGCACGCCGTGGCGCAGCGCCTCGACCATCTTGATCACGCCCGCCGCACCGGCGGCGGCCTGGGTGTGGCCGATGTTGGACTTCACCGACCCGAGCCAGAGCGGCTGTTCGGCCGGACGGTCCTTGCCGTAGGTGGCGAGCAGGGCGTGTGCCTCGATCGGGTCGCCGAGCGGGGTGCCGGTGCCGTGCGCCTCGACGGCGTCGACGTCGGCGGCCGTCAGGCGGGCGTTGGCGAGCGCGGCCCGGATGACCCGCTCCTGCGAGGGACCGTTCGGGGCGGTCAGACCGTTGGACGCACCGTCCTGGTTGACGGCCGAACCCCGGACCACGGCCAGCACCTCGTGCCCCAACCGCCGGGCGTCGGAGAGCCGTTCGAGCAACAGCAGGCCCACGCCCTCGGACATCCCGAACCCGTCGGCGGCGTCGGCGAAGGCCTTGCTCCGGCCGTCGGCGGCGAGGCCGCGCTGCCGGGAGAAGCCGACCAGGCCTTCGAGCGTGGACATCACCGAGGCGCCGCCGGCCAGGGCCAGCGTGCACTCCCCGGCGCGGAGCGCCTGGGCGGCGAGGTGCAGGGCGACCAGCGAGGAGGAGCAGGCGGTGTCGACGGTGATCGCGGGCCCTTCGAGGCCGAGGGCGTAGGAGAGGCGGCCGGAGAGCACGCTGCCCGCGTTGCCGGTGACCAGGTAGCCCTCGTCGGCGGCGCCGCCGGTGCCCTGGGTGCCGTAGTCCTGGCCGTGGGTGCCGATGAAGACGCCGGTCGGGGTGGCGCGCAGGGCGGTGGGGTCGAGTCCGGCGCGCTCCAGGGTCTCCCAGGCGACTTCGAGCAGCAGGCGCTGCTGCGGGTCCATCGCCAGGGCCTCGCGCGGGTTGATGCCGAAGAAGGCGGCGTCGAAGTCGGCGATGCCGGGCAGGAATCCGCCGCCGCGCACGTAGGTGCGGCCGGGGGCGTCGGGGTCGGGGTCGTAGCTGCCGTCGAGGTCCCAGCCCCGGTCGGCGGGCAGGCCGGTGACGGCGTCGCCGCCGGCGGCGACGAAGCGCCAGAGGTCCTCGCCGGAGTCGAGGCCGCCGGGGAAGCGGCAGCCGACGGCGACGATCGCGATCGGGTCGTCCTCGGTCCCGGCGGCCTGTGCCGCGGGGGCGGCGGGGGCGGTGGGGGCCGGTTCCTCGCCGACGAGTTCGGTCGCGAGGTGGGCGGCGAGGGCCTTGGGCGTCGGGTAGTTGAACACCAGGGTGGCGGGCAGGCGCAGGCCGGTGGCGGTGCCGAGGGCGTTGCGGAGTTCGACGGCGGTGAGCGAGTCGATGCCGAGCTCCTTGAACGCCTTGTCGATGTCCAGTGCCGCGGCCGAGCCGTGGCCGAGGACGGCGGCGGCGGTGTCGCGGACGAGGGCGGTCAGCAGCTCGTCGCGGTCGGCGGCGGAGAGTCCGGCGAGCCGCCGGGCGAGGGTGCCGGCGCCGTCCGCGGCGGTGCGGGCGGCGGCCCGGCGCAGGGCGCGGGGTGCGCGGGCGGCGGGTGCCAGGTCGCGCAGCAGCGGCGGGAGGTCCTCGGTGCGGACGCCGGTGACGTCGAGCCTGATCGGCACCACGGCCGCGGGCTCGCCGGTGAGTGCGGCGTCCAGGAGGGCGAGGCCCTGGTCGGCGGAGAGGGGGCGGGTGCCGACCCGGGCCATCCGGGCGAGGTCGGTGTCGCTGAGCCGGCCGCCCATGCCGGCGGCCTCGGCCCACAGGCCCCAGGCGAGCGACACGGCGGGCAGTCCGAGCGAGCGCCGGTGGGCGGCCAGGCCGTCGAGGAAGGCGTTGCCGGCCGCGTAGTTGCCCTGGCCGGAGCCGCCGAGGACGCCGGAGGCGGAGGAGTAGAGCGCGAAAGCGGCCAGGTCGAGGCCGGCGGTGAGCTCGTGCAGGTGCCAGGCGGCGTCGACCTTCGGGCGCAGCACGCTGTGCCACTTGGCGGCGTCCAGCGCTTCGATGACGCCGTCGTCGACGATCCCGGCGACGTGGACGACGCCGGTCAGCCGGTCGGCGAGGGTGTCGACGACGGCGGCCAGCGCGGTGCGGTCGGCGGTGTCGACGGCCTCGGCGCGGACCAGGGTGCCGTGCGCGGCGAGTTCTTCGAGCAGGTCGGCGGGCACGGCGGAGCGGGAGAGGAGCACGAGTTCCGCGACGCGGTGGACCGCCGCGAGGTGACGGGCCACCAGGCGGCCCAGGCCGCCGTTGGCGCCGGTGACCAGGACGGTGCCGCCGGCCAGCGGGGACGGCGCGTCCGGCGCGGGGGCGGGCGGGGCGGCCGGGCGGCGCAGGCGGGCGACCAGCCGTCGCCCGTCGCGCAGCGCCAGCTGCGGTTCGTCGTCCGGTGCGGCGGCCACCGCCCGGGCGGCGTCGGCCGGGTCGTCGGCCTCGACGAGGACGAAGCGGCCGGGGTTCTCCGACTGGGCGGTGCGCACCAGGCCCCGGACGGGTTCCTGGACGAGTTCGCCGCGCCGGGTGACGACGACGAGCCGGGAGTCGGCCGTCCGGTCGTCGGCCAGCCAGGCCTGGAGCGCCCGCAGGACGTCGTGGCCGACGGCGTGGGCGCGCTCGGGCACGGTGTCGGAGGGCGCGCCCACGCCGGCGGGCAGGACCACGAGGGGCGGCAGGGCGCCGTCCTCGGGCAGGTCCCTGTGGAGGGTCCAGTCCACGGGCCCGTCGGCGGGCGTGTCGGCGGCCTCGGGTGCGGGGACCCAGTCGACCTCGAACAGGGCCGCGTCGTCCGCCGGACCGGCGGTGAGGCCGCGCGGGTCCACCGGCCGCACGGTGAGGGCCTCGACGTCCACGACGGGGGCGCCGGTGTCGTCGGCGGCCCGGATGGTGAGGGTGTCGGGGCCGGCGGGGGTGACGACCACGCGCAGCGCCTCGGCGCCGGTGGCGTGCAGGCGCACGCCGGCCCAGGAGAAGGCGAGCCTGGGCACGTCGGCGCCGGGGAGGAGGCCGGCCTCGCCGAGCGGGTGGAGGGCGGCGTCCAGCAGGGCGGGGTGCAGGCCGTAGGCGGTGGTGTCGGTGGTGGTGTCGGGGAGGCGGAGCTGGGCGTAGAGGCGGCCGTCGGCGAGCCAGGCGGCCTCGACGGCGTGGAACGCGGGGCCGTAGGCGACGGTGAGCCGGTCGTAGAGGCCGTCGGTGTCGAGCGGGCGGGCTTCGGCGGGCGGCCAGACCGTCAGGTCGTCGGCGGTGGCGGGCTCCGGGCCCTCGGGGGCGAGCGTTCCGGTGGCGTTGGCGTGCCACGGCAGGCCGGGGCCGGTGCGGGTGAGCAGCCGGACGGCGCGGCGGCCGTCCTCGGCCTCGCCGACGTGGACCTGGAGGTCGAGGCCGCCGCCGTCCGGGACGACGAGCGGGGCGGAGACGGTCAGTTCCTCGACCGTGGGCGTGCCGAGCCGGTGGCCGACGTGGGCGAGGGCGTCGAGCAGCGCGGTGCCGGGCAGCAGCGTCGCGCCGCCGACCCGGTGGTCGGCCAGCCAGGGCAGGGTGCGTTCGGTGATCCGGCCGGTGAAGACGGCGCCTTCCTCGGTGCCGAGCAGCAGTTCGGTCTCCAGCAGCGGGTGGCCGGCCTTGTCCAGGCCGACGGCGGTGAGGTCGCCGGCGGAGCGGCCCGGCCGGAGCCAGTAGCGCTGGTGCTGGAAGGGGTAGGTGGGCAGTTCGGACGGGCGGACGGTGTCGGCCCCGGCGTGGGTCGTGGACCAGTCCACGGGCAGGCCGCGGACATGGAGTTCGGCGGCGGCGAGCAGGACGCGGTCCCAGCCGCCGTCCTCGCGCCGCAGGGTCCCGGTGACGACGGTCGGCGCCTGGACGGCCTCCTCCAGGGCCTCGACGACGGCGTGGGCGAGCACGGGGTGCGCGCTGACCTCGACGAACGCCCGGAAATCGTCACCCGCCAGGGTCTCGACGGCCTCGGCGAAGCGGACCGTCTGCCGCAGGTTGCGATACCAGTACCCCGCGTCCAGCTCCGGACCCTCCAGCCAGCGGCCCTCGACCGTCGACAGGAACGGGACGACGGCCGGCTGCGGCTTCACCGCGCCGAGCAGCTCGGCGAGTTCGGCCTCGATGGACTCCACGTGGGCGGTGTGGGAAGCGTAGTCGACGGGGATCCGGCGCACCCGGGCGCCGCGCTCCTCGAAGGCGGCCACCACGGTGTCGAGGCCGGCCGGGTCACCGGCCACGACCACCGAGGAGGGGCCGTTGACCGCGGCGACCTCGACCCCGGCGGGGAGCCGGTCGGCCACCTCGGCGAGCGGCAGCCCGATCGACACCATGCCGCCGCGTCCGGCCAGACCACGGGCGATGGCCTGCGACCGCAGCGCCACCACAGCGGCGGCGTCGTCCAGCGAGAGGATCCCGGCGACGTGCGCCGCCGCGATCTCCCCCTGCGAGTGGCCGACCACCGCGTCCGGCACCACACCCAGCGACGCCCAGAGACGGGCCAGCGCGACGTTCACCGCGAACGACACCGGCTGCACCACGTCCACTCGCTCCAGCGAAGCGGCACCCGGCACCTGGTTCACCACATCGAGCAACGACCAGTCGACATAGGGCTTCAGCGCCTCCGCGGCCTCCTCCAGAGCCCGCGCGAACACCGCGGACTCGGCGAGCAGCCGACGCCCCATCCCGGCCCACTGGGAACCCTGGCCCGGGAAGACGAACACCGACCGACCACTCACCTCCGCCCGACCGGACACTAGCCCGGCCGCGGCCTCTCCCCCGGCCAGGGCCCGCAGCCCGCTCAGCGCCCGCGCCCGGTCGGCGGCGACCAGGACGGCCCGCCGTTCCAGCGCGGCCCGGGAGCCGACGAGCGCGCGGGCGACGGCCGGCGCCTCGGCGACGGGCCTGGCCTCGGTGAACCCGGCGATCCGTTCGGCCTGGTCGCGCAGGGCCTCGGGGGAACGGGCGGAGAGCAGCCAGGGCACCGGGGTGCCGGAGCCGGCGTCGGGTTCGCCGTCGAGTCCGGCGGGCACCGCCCGGTGCGCCGGCTCCTGGGCGGGGGCCTGCTCCAGGACGACGTGGGCGTTGGTGCCGCTGACGCCGAAGGAGGAGACGGCGGCCCGGCGCGGCCGGTCGACCTCGGGCCAGGCCCGTTCCTCGGTGAGCAGGGCGACCGCGCCGGACTCCCAGTCCACCTTGGTGCTGGGCACGTCGATGTGCAGGCTCTTCGGCAGCACGCCGTGGCGCAGCGCCTCGACCATCTTGATCACACCGGCGACACCGGCGGCGGCCTGGGCGTGGCCGATGTTGGACTTCAACGACCCGAGCCAGAGCGGCTGTTCGGCCGGACGGCCCTGGCCGTAGGTGGCCAGCACCGCCTGCGCCTCGATCGGGTCGCCCAGCGAGGTCCCCGTCCCGTGCCCCTCGACGGCGTCGACGTCCGCGGGTGTCAGCCCGGCGTTGGCGAGGGCGGCGAGGATCACCCGCTCCTGCGAGGGACCGTTCGGGGCGGTCAGACCGTTGGACGCGCCGTCCTGGTTGACGGCCGAACCCCGGACGACCGCCAGCACCTCGTGCCCCAGCCGCCGGGCGTCCGACAGCCGCTCCAGCAGCACCAGGCCCACGCCCTCGGCCCAGGCGGTGCCGTCGGCGCCGTCCGCGTAGGCCCGGGCCCGGCCGTCGGCGGAGAGCGCGCGCTGGCGGGAGAACTCGACGAAGGAGGTGGGCCGGGCCATGATCGCGGCGCCACCGGCCAGGGCGAGCGTGCACTCGCCGTCGCGCAGCGCCTGCGCGGCCAGGTGCAGGGCCACCAGGGAGGAGGAGCAGGCGGTGTCCACCGTCACCGACGGGCCTTCGAGGCCGAGGGTGTAGGAGATGCGGCCGGAGGCGACCGAGCCGGCGTTGCCGGTGCCCAGGTAGCCCTCCAGGCCGTCCGGGACCTCGGCGAGGTCGGTGGCGTAGTCGTGGTACATCAGGCCCGCGTAGACGCCGACCGGCTGCCCCTTGAGCGAGGTCGGGTCGATGCCCGCGCGCTCCAGCAGTTCCCAGGAGGTCTCCAGCAGCAGCCGCTGCTGCGGGTCCGTCGCGAGCGCCTCGCGCGGCGAGATCCCGAAGAAGGCGGCGTCGAACTCGCCCGCGTCGTGCAGGAATCCGCCGTGGCGGGCGTAGGAGGTGCCGGGGGCGGCCGGGTCCGGGTCGTAGAGGGCGTCGAGGTCCCAGCCGCGGTCGGCGGGGAAGGGGGTGATCGCGTCGGTGCCCTCGGCGACCAGCCGCCACAGGTCGGCCGGGGAGGCGACGCCGCCGGGCAGCCGGCAGGCGGCGCCGACGATGACGACGGGGTCCTCGGCGGGCGGCACGGTGCGCGGTACGGGCGCGGGCCGGGCGGCGGTGGCCGGACGGCCGGTCAGGGCGTTCAGCAGGAAGGCCGCGACGGCGGTCGGGTTGGGGTGGTCGAAGGCGAGGGTGGCGGGCAGCCGCAGGCCGGTGGCGGCGGTGAGGCGGCCGCGCAGTTCGACGGCGGTGGCGGAGGTGAAACCGAGGTCCTTGAACGGGCCGTCGGGGTGGATCGGGTCGGGGCCGTCGCCGGCCAGCCCGGCGGTCTCCGCGAGGACGAGGTCGAGCAGTTCGCGCCGCCGGTCGGCGGCCGGACGGCCGGCCAGGCGGCGGCGCAGCGCGGCGGCGGTCGCGGTGTCCGGGCCGCTCGGTCCGGCCGGGGTGTCGATGAGGTCGCGCAGCAGGGCCGGCACGTCCTGCGGGGCGAGGGCGTCCAGCCCTTCGGGGTCGAGCCGGAGCAGCAGCAGCGAGGTGTGGTCGGCCAGGTGGGCGGCGTCGAACGCGGCGGCGCTCTCCTGGGCGGTGAGCCGGCCGAGGCCGGGCGGCACGGGGCGTCCGTCCCCGTCGGCGGGGCCGGTGATGAGCGCGAGGCCGGGCAGGCCGTGGCGGCTGCGGTGGTGCGCGAGGGCGTCGAGGAACGCCGCGGCGGCGGCCTCCCCGGGGGCGCCCGGGGTGCCGAGCGGTCCGACGGTGGGGGTGTGCACCACGAAGGCCGACAGCTCGGCGCCGGCGGTCAGTTCGTGCAGGTTGACGGCGGCGGCGAGGGCGGCGCCGAGGCCGGGGAAGGCCGCGCCGGGGGTGTGGACGACGGCGTTGAAGCGCGTGCCCGGGCCGGCCAGCCAGTCGGCGAGGGCGTCGCGGTCGGCGAGGTCGAGGGCGCTGAGGGTGGTCTCGGCGCCGGCGGCGGTGAGCCGCCCGGCGAGTTCGGCGGCGGCCCGGTCGGCGGGGCCGTGCGGGCTGGTGAGCAGGATCCGGCGCACGCCGCGGCCGGCCACCAGGTGGTGGGCGACGGCGGCGGCGGCCGGCCCGTCGGCGCCCGTGACCAGGACGGTGCGGCACGGGTCGAAGCGGGCGCCGGGCTCGCCGTGGGCGAGCGCGGCGGACACCCGGGCGGCGCGCGGGCGCAGCGCCACGCCGGAGCGGACGACGAGTTCGGGTTCGCCGGAGGCGACGGCGGTGGCCAGGGCGTCGGCGGCGTTCTCCTCCGCGTCGAGGTCGACCAGCAGGAACCGGCCGGGGTTCGCCACCCGGGCGGCGCGGACCACGCCGCGCAGCGCGGCCTGGACGAGGTCGGTGGCGCCGCCGGGGCCGGCGGCGCCCCGGGTGACGACGACCAGCGCGGTGTCGGCGAGCCGTTCCTCGGCGAGCCAGGCGGTGAGCTGCCCGTCGAGGGCGCGCACGGCCTCCTCGACGTCGGCGGCGAGCGGCCCGGGGGTGCGCAGGCCGGCGCCGACGCCGAGCACGGCGGCATCGGGCAGCGGGCCGGCCGCAGCCAGCGCGGCCGGGTCGGGGTGGGCGGCTGCGCCGAGGGCGTCGGCGAGGCCGAAGGCGTCGGCGCCGAGCACCGCCCAGGTGCCGGCGGCGGAGCGGGCGCCGGGGACGGAGGAGAGCGGCAGCCAGTCGACGCGGAACAGGTGCTCGTAGTGGCTGCCGCCGGCGGCCCGCAGCCGGGCGGGCGCGTCCAGCAGCACGTGCCGGGTGATCTTGCCGGAGGCGGTGCGCGGGATGCGTTCCGTCTCGTACAGCTCCTCGGGGACCTTGAAGTAGGAGAGCCGTTCCCGGCAGGCGGCCAGCAGGGCCTCCGGGTCGAGGCCGCCGGGGCCGGGCACCAGGAAGGCCACCGGCACCTCGCCGAGCACCTCGTGGGGCTTGCCGACGACGGCGACGTCCGCGACGCCGGGCACGCCGCGCAGCACCTCCTCGACCTCGGCCGGGTGGATGTTCTCGCCGCCGCGGATGATGAGTTCCTTGATCCGGCCGGTGATGGTGAAGTAGCCGGAGCCGTCGCGCCGGGCGAGGTCGCCGGTGTGGTACCAACCGCCGCGCAGCGCCTGCTCGGTGGCCTCGGGCTGGTTGTGGTAGCCGAGCATCACGCTCGGGCCGCGCACCCAGACCTCGCCCTCCTCGCCGTCGGCGGCGTCCAGGCCGGTCTCGACGTCGACCAGGCGCACGCCCAGGCCGGGGACGGGCAGGCCGCAGGAGCCCTCGACGCGGGCGCCGGTGGGCCAGTTGACGGTGATCGAGCCGCAGGTCTCGGTGGAGCCGTAGGCGTCGATGAGCGGCGCGCCGAACGCCTCCTCGAAGGAGCGCCGCAGCGCGGCGGTGGTCATGGCGCCGCCGACCAGGCACATCCGCAGGGCCGGCGCGGTGAAGCCGTCCTCCCGGGCGGCGCGCACCAGCTGCTGGTACATGGTGGGCACACCGGCCAGGAAGGTCGCGGACTCCTCGCGGACGGCCTCCAGGACGTCCCGCGCGGCGAAGCCGTCGAGGATGCGGGCGGTGGCGCCGACCGCGGTGACGCTCAGCACGCAGGCGATGTGGGAGAGGCTGTGGAACAGCGGCAGCGGCCAGACCACCCGGTCCTCGGCGCTCAGGCCGGGCACCGGCACGTAGCAGGCGGCGACCGACCAGAGGCAGTTGCGCTGGGTGGACAGCACGCCCTTGGGCCGGCCGGTGGTGCCGGAGGTGTAGAGCATCCAGGCGGGGTCGTCGAGGCCGAGGTCGTCGCGCGCCGGGGTGGCGGGGTCGGTGCCGGCCAGGGTCTCGAAGGAGAGGGTGCCGGCCGGGACGGGGCCCTCGCCGGTGACGATCACCCGCAGGTCGGCCCGGCCGCGGGCGAGGGCGTCCAGGCCGGCGGCGCGGGCGGCGTCGGTGATGACGACGCGGGCACCGCTGTCGTCCAGCAGGTGGGTGAGCTCGGCCTCGGTGGCGTGCGGGTTGAGCGGGACGCCGATGGCGCCGGCGCGCAGGATGCCGAAGTAGGCCTCCACCACCTCGACGCTGTTGCCGAGCAGGATCGCGGCCCGGTCGCCGGGCTGGAGGCGCAGGTCGGCGAGGTGGCCGGCGATCCGGCCGGTGCGGGCGTGGAGCTCGCCGTAGGTCACGCCGCGGACGGCGTCGCGGAACGCGGTCTTGTCCGAGCTGTCGCGGGCGTGCTCGGCCAGCAGTTCGGGCAGCGGCCGGATCAGCTCGGTGCGCAACATGCCGTCACTTCCTTGGGTCGGTTCAGGGTCGGTTCAGGGTTGGTTCGGGGTCTGTTCCGGTCGGCCCGGTTCGGGCCTCGGGCGGGGCATTCGATTTCCGCCCGGCACCGGGGGTGGGCGGCGGCGGAATGGGGCTTGCATTTCCTGGCCGGAATGTCGCGGTACGGGGCCGGCGCAATTGCCGGGCGGCCTTTCCGGGGCGGCCGTACGCGAATTCCCGCCGGTCACAGTCTCGTGCGGCGGGGGCTCCGGGCCGCCCCTATCCGACCCCCTATACGGGCCCTAATCACGGTGGACGGGGCAGGGGTAGCGGGCGCGGCCGGCGGCTGAGCGGTAGGTGGGAACGGCGCCGCCCCGCCGGGCGTGGGCGCGGCGGGGCGGGGAGGGCGGACCGGCCCGGACCGGCCGGTGGGGCGGCCGGGTGGGGCGGGCTCGCGGCCGGTCAGTGGGCCGGGACGGGTTCGGGCAGCAGGGCGAGCAGGTCGTCGGGCCGGCGCAGCACCGCGTCGGGCCGTTCGGCGAGCAGCGCCGCCTCGTCGCTCTCGCCCCACAACACGGCGATCGCGCCGACCCCGGCGCCCCGGGCGCTCGCCAGGTCGGTGACGGCGTCGCCGACCATGACGGTCCGTTCGGCCGGCACGTCGAGCAGTTCCAGGGCGCGCAGCACGATGTCGGGCGCGGGCTTGGCCCGGGGGACCTCGTCGGAGCCGAGCACGTGGTCGAAGTGGTGCAGCAGGCCGAGCTGGTCGAGCAGCGAGCGGGCCCGGGGGCCGCTCTTGCCGGTGGCCACGGCCAGCCGGATGCCGCGCCGGTTGAGGTCGACGAGCAGTTCCCGCACCCCGGCGTGCACGGTGACCTGGGGGGCGAGCCGGTAGCTCTCCCGGACGAAGGGCTCCTCCAGGGCGAGCGGCAGCCCCATGATCCGCATGATGTCCGGGAAGTAGCGGCCGAGGTGGCGGCAGTACTCCTCGAACGGCGGGTTGCCGTCGCCGACCACCTCCTCGTAGGCGGTGAGGAACGCCCGGCGCATCACGTCGAAGCTGTCGACGATGACGCCGTCGAGGTCGAAGACCACGGCGCGCAGCGGGGAGCGGGCGGCGAGCGCGTGGCCGTCGGGCCCGGTGGTCGGGGCGGTGGCTGCGAGCTGGTCGATCGGCATGGGATCTCCATGGGACGAGGGGCTGCCCGGACGGGTGACCGGGCCTGACGCCCCGGGGCCGAGGGGATGGGCACGGCCTCCGGGGCCGGGGCACGGGGCTGCTCGGGTGGAGCCGCGGCTCGGCGGGGAACGGCGGGGAACTACGGTCGGACGCCGACGACGGTCAGACGGCGAGCGCCGCGGCCTCGTCGGCGAGCCGCGGCCGCGGGGCGCGGGCCGCCGCGTAGAGCCGCTCGATGACCGAGATGGTGTGGTGGGCGCGCTTCACGGCCGCGCCGCGCGAGGCCGGGTCGGCGAGCACGGCGGGCAGCTCGTCGAGCTGGCGCACGTACTCGGTGCCGACGTTCTCCCCGGGCAGCGGGACCTCGGTGGTGACGCCGTCGCGGGTCCGGGTGAGGCGCGGGACCCGGCGGTTCGGGCTGAAGCCGAAGGTGCACTCCAGGGTCGCGGAACCGGTGGCGCCCTCCACGGTGATCCGGGTGGTGTCGACGGACTCGTGGGAGGCCCAGCTCGCCCGCACCGCCACCGAGACGCCGGTGTCGGTGAGCAGGAAGCCGCGGGCGGTGTCCTCGACGTCGCCCGCGCCGTCCGGCCCCTCGGTGCCGCGCCAGCCGGCGCCGCGCCTGCCGTCGTTGACGAAGTCGGCGGAGAGCGAGCCGAGCACCGACGGGAACCGGACGTCGCCGCCGAGCACGGCCTGGGCCGTGTCCAGCAGGTGCCAGCCGAGGTCGACCAGGGCGCCGCCGCCGGAGAGCCGCCGGCTGGTGAACCACCCGCCGGCGTCGGGGACACCGCTGGCGCGGACCCAGGCGAGGTCGACGTGCCGGATCGGGCCGAGGTCCGCCGCCAGTTCGGTGAGGGCGGCGACGTCCGGCCGGTAGCGGGCGGCGCTGCCCGCCAGCAGGACGGTCCCGCCGGCGCGTTCGGCGGCGGCCAGCCGGTCCGCCTCGGCGGAGCTGAGGCAGACCGGCTTCTCCAGGAACACCGGGATGCCGCGGGCGAGCAGGCGTTCGGCCACGGGGGTGTGCAGGTGGTTGGGCACCGCGACGACCGCGAGGTCGACGTCGGGGCCGAGCAGGTCGGCGTCGGCGAGGAGCGCGGCGCCGGACGGCACGTGCTCCGCGCCGCCGGGGCCGGGCTCGACGACGGCGGTGACCCGGTAGGCCGGGTGGGCCGTCAGGCGGGGCAGCCAGATGGTGCGGCCCGCCCAGCCGAGGCCGACGACGGCCACCCGCACCGGGGCGTCCGGCCCCCGTCCGGCGGTGCTCACCCGCGCGTTCACACCGCGGCCAGGGCGTCGGCGATGATCTGCGCGGTGTCCTCGATCGCCCGCTCGCTCGCGAGGAGGGTGCGGTGGTGCAGCCAGATGCCGTCGGCGGTGAGCGCCTCGCTGTTGGGGCAGGCCTCGGCCAGCGCGTCGACGGTGGTGTCGGGCGCCGCGGACTCCCAGAAGCCGTCCGAGCGGTAGATGGCGCGGAAGACCACGAAGGCGGGCAGGCCGCGCGCGATCAGGTCGTCGACCAGGGCGTTGCGCCGGTCCTCGCCGAGGCCGGGCACCCGGAACATCGCCATGTAGTGCGGGACGCGGTCGGCCCGCTCGTCGTGGCCCTGCGGCACCACACCGGGGATCTCCGTCAGCAGCCTCTTGAGCAGCTTGGCGCGCTCCTCGCGGACGCTGATCTGGCCGTCCAGGCGGGCGAGCTGGGCGCGCAGCACGCTCGCGGAGAACTCGTTGAGCCGGAAGTTGGAGCCGGAGGTCTGGTGGTAGTACTTCCGGTCCGTCGGCGGGCGGCCGCAGCTGTGCCGCAGGAACGCCTCGTCGTACTGGGCGGTCTCCGGGAAGGTGACGGCGCCGCCCTCGCCGGCCGTCATCAGCTTGCCGTTCTGGAAGCTGAACGCGGCGATCGAGCCCAGCTCGCCGACCCGGCGGCCGCGCCAGCGGGCGCCGTGGGCGTGCGCGGCGTCCTGCACGATCGAGACGCCCGAGTCGGCGGCGAGCTTGTCGAGGGCGTCCAGGTCGGCGATCTGGCCGGCGATGTGGACGGGCATGATCGCCCGGGTCCGCGGGGTGATCGCGGCGGCGGCCGCCTCGGGGCTCAGGTTGTAGGTGTCGAGGTCGATGTCGACCGGCACCGCGGTGGCGCCGAGCCGCTGGGCGGCCTGGGAGGAGGAGATGAACGTGAACGCGGGCACGATGACCTCGGTGCCCGGGCCGACACCGAGCAGCTGGAGGGCGATCTCCAGCGCGTGGGTGCCGTTGGTGACGGCGAGCGCCTTGGCGGCGCCGTGGTAGTCGGCGAACTCCTGCTCGAAGGTGTCGACCTCCTTGCCGCCCATCCGCCACCACTGGCCCTGCTCCAGGGCCCTGAGCAGTCCTTCGCGCTCGGCATCGTCGTACTGGGGCCAGACCGGGAACTCCGGGGCCGGACGTCCTTGGGCACTCATGATTCCGCGCAGCCTTTCCTGTCGGGGGGACCGTGGAACGGGACGCTAACCCAGGAAATCCGGCCCGTCACCTCCCCTACGCACCCCCCTACAAATCCCTTGTCCTGCAGTTCGGCAACCCTCTCCGGTTTCGTCCGGGGAATTCGCTGCTATAACCGGAATATGAGCGAACTGCTATTGCTGAACGGCCCCAATCTCGGGATTCTCGGCCGCCGCGAGCCGGAGGTCTACGGCACCGACACCCTGGCCGACATCGAGGCCGCGGTCGCCGCCGAGGTGGCCGGCCGGGGCTGGAAGGTGGTCTCCGTCCAGCGCGAGTCCGAGGGCCAGCTGATCGAGGCGGTGCAGGACGCCTGGGACGGCTCCGTCGGGGCGATCGTCAACCCGGGCGCGCTGATGATCGCCGGCTGGGGCCTGCGCGACGCGCTCGCCGCCTACCCGCGGCCGTTCGTCGAGGTGCACCTGTCCAACGTCTGGGCGCGCGAGTCCTTCCGGCACGAGTCGGTACTGGCGCCGATCGCCTCGGGCGTGATCGTCGGGCTCGGCGCGCTCGGCTACCGGCTCGCCGCGCAGGCGCTGCTGGCGAAGGTCCCGGCGTCCTGATGGGCTTCGCGACGGGCGCCCCGGCTGGGGGCACCACGACGACGGCGCGGGCCGCGGCGGCGCCGGGTCCCGCGGTTCAGGCTCCGACGGCTCAGGGCCCAACGCCGCAGGCCCCGACGGCTCAGGCCCCCACGGCTCAGGCCCCGACGGCCGCCCGGGGCGTGCTCGGCATCGACATCGGCGGCACCAAGGTCGCGCTGCGCGCCGAGGACGGTCCGCCCGGCGGGCCGGTCCGCACCGAGGAGGCCGTGCTGCGCTGGCCCGGCGCCCGGGTGGCCGGCGCCTACGCCGACTGGACGGCGCTGGCCGGCACGGTCGCCGACCTGCGCGAGCGCTGGGAGGGCGACTTCGCGGCGGTCGGGGTGGCCGTGCCCGCGACCCTCGGCCCGGACGGCCGGGTGCTCGCCTGGCCCGGCCGCCCCGACTGGCGCGGCTTCGACCTCGTCCCGGCGCTGCGGCGGCTCTTCCCCGCCGCCGCCCTGGCCTGGGCGGACGACGGTGACCTGGCCGCGCTCGCCGAGGCGGTGCACGCCGGGTCCGGGCACGTGGTCTACCTGGGTGTCGGGACGGGCGTCGGCGGCGGTGTCGTGCACGGCGGCGCGCCGCTGCCGGGCCCGGGGCGCGGCTCCTGCGAGGCGGGCCACCTGATCGTCGACCGCCGGGGCCCGGTCTGCGACTGCGGACGGCGCGGCTGCCTGCAGGCCACCGCCTCCGGCCCGGCGACCCTGCGGCGCGCGGAACTGCTGCGCGGCGCGCCGGTCGAGTACCCGGAGCTGCGGTCCGGGCTGGCCGAGGGCGCGCCGTGGGCGGTGGAGGCCGTCGAGGAGACCTGCGCCGCGCTGGCGGCCGCGGCCGTCTCGCTCGGCGAGCTGTTCCACCCCGAACTGACCGTGCTGGGCGGCGGGTTCGCCGACGGGCTGCCCGGCTTCACGGCGCGGGTGGAGGCGCACGCCGCCGCGCTGGCCCGCCCCGGCGGCCCGGTCCCCGCGATCCGGCCGGCCGTGCTCGGCGGGCTGTCCTCGCTGCACGGCGCCCTCGCGCTGGCGCGGCTGCAGCCTGCGGCCTGAAGCCGTGCCCGCGCCCGCGCCCCACCGCACCGCACCGCACCGCACCGCACCGCACCGCACACCATCTCACCGACCAGCCCTGGGAGCCGAGTTGACCACGACAGAAACCCTCGTCCGTACGGACGGCGGGCTGCGGCGCATCGACGTGGAGCTGGGTGAGCGCGGCTACCCGGTGCTGATCGGCCCCGGCGCCCGCCACCGGCTGGCCGGGGTGCTCGCGGGGATCGGCGCCCGCCGGGTCGCGGTGGTCAGCGCCCGGCCCGCCGAGTGGCTGCCCGACACCGGTCTCGACACCCTGGTGGTGGAGGCGAAGGACGGCGAGGAGGGCAAGTCCCTCGCCTGGGTGGCCGAACTGTGCAGCCGTTTCACCGCGTTCGGCCTGGGCCGGGCCGACGCCGTGGTCTCCTGCGGCGGCGGCACCACCACCGACGCGGTCGGGCTCGCCGCCGCGCTGTACCACCGGGGAGTGCCCGTGGTGCACCTGCCCACCTCGCTGCTGGCCCAGGTCGACGCGAGCGTCGGCGGCAAGACGGCGGTGAACCTCCCGGAGGGCAAGAACCTGGTGGGCGCGTACTGGCAGCCGTCCGCCGTGCTCTGCGACACCGACTACCTCGACACCCTCCCGCCGCGCGAACGCGTCAACGGCTACGGGGAGATCGCCCGCTGCCACTTCATCGGCGCCGGGGACCTCCGCCACCTGCCGCTGCCCGAGCAGATCGCCGCGAGCGTCGCCCGCAAGGCCGCCGTGGTGGCCGCCGACGAGCGCGACACCGGGCTGCGGCACATCCTCAACTACGGCCACACCCTGGGCCACGCGCTGGAACGCGCCACCGACTTCCGGCTGCGCCACGGCGAGGCGGTCGGCGTCGGCACGGTCTTCGCCGGCCGGCTGGCGGGCGCGCTCGGCCGGATCGGCCCCGAGCGGGTCGCCGAGCACCACGAGGTGGTCGCCCACTACGGGCTGCCGACCGCACTGCCGCCCGAGGTCGGCACCGGGGCGCTGATCGCCCTCATGCGGCTGGACAAGAAGGCCGTCGACGGGCTCTCCTTCGTCCTGGACGGCCCGCGCGGCGCCGAACTCGTCAGCGACGTCCCCGAGTCGCTGGTCGCCCGCACGCTGGACGCCATGCCGCGCGCCGCCGCCGGGGAGGCCTGAGATGTCCCTTCACCCCGACCTGCCGACCCCCGACCTGCCGGCCCCCGACGTACCGGCACCCGACGCACCCGACGCGCCGGCCGCCCGCCCGCCGATCTCCGGCCGCACCCGGCTGTTCGCGGTGCTCGGCGACCCGGTCGCACAGGCCAAGGCGCCCGCCCTGCTCAACCCGCTGTTCGCGGCGAGCGGCGTGGACGCCGTGCTCGTCCCCGTGCACGCCCCGGCGGACCGGCTGGACGAGGTCGTCCGCGGGCTGAAGGCCGTCGCCAACCTGGACGGGCTGCTGGTCACCGTCCCGCACAAGCTGGCGATGTGCGGGCACGCCGACGAACTCAGCGACGCCGCCGCCCTGTTGGGCAGCACCAACGCGCTGCGCCGCGAGCCGGACGGCCGCTGGTACGGCGACAACTTCGACGGCGCCGGGTTCGTCCGGGGCCTGGCCGCCGCCGGGTACCACCCGGCCGGGCTGCGGGTGGCACTGGCCGGCGCCGGAGGCGCGGGGCTCGCCATCGCCGCCGCCCTGCTCGCCGAAGGGGCCGCCGCACTCACCGTGACCGATCCCGACCGGGGCCGGGTGGACGCCCTGCTGGAGCGGCTCGGCACCCGCTGGCCCGGCCGCGTGGCCGCCGCCCCGCGCCCGCCCTCCGGCGTCGACCTCGCGGTCAACGCCACCCCGCTGGGCCTGGACCCGGCCGACCCGCTCCCCTTCGACCCGGCACCGCTGGCGCCCGGCGCGCTGGTCGCCGACATCATCATGACGCCCGCCGAGACCCCGCTGCTGCGCACCGCCGCCGCCCTCGGCCTCGCCACCCACCCCGGCATCCACATGCTCGCCGAGCAGCTGCCGCTCTACCGCTCCTTCTTCCGCCTTCCGGGGTGATCCCCCGTCCCTCCGGAGCCGGCCGACCCCCGTGGCCGCTCCCTCCCCCGTCCCCGGGAACGATCCAAACGATCATCCCACCGGCCGGTCGCCACCGACCTGACCACGCCTGATACCGTGCCATCGCCGTGGTGTTCGGGAAACCGGTCTGAGTCCGGTGCGGCCCTCGCCACTGTTGCCGCGGAGTTCCGCGGCCCTCGCTGACCGGCTTTCGCCAGCGGTCAGGGCCACTGGGCGGGCTGGGAGAGCCGCTCGGGAAGGTCGGTCGCGGCGTGTTGATGCGGAAGCCAGGAGACCGGCCACGGCGCGACATGTTCCACGAGGGTTTTGGAGAACACGTGCCCAGCGGTCAGCCGTACCCGCATCCGGTCCGATCCATACGTTCCATGCGCTCCGCGCGCTCCATGCGTCCCGTACGTCCTGTACGTCCTGTACGTCCCGTACGTCCCACAGGTCCGACACGTGTCGGCCGGGCCGTCGCGGCCCTGCTGTTCGTCGGTGTGGTCGGAGGTTGCGCGGGCGCCCCCGCGCCCGTCGCGTCCGGCGGGGCGACCGGGAGTGCCGCGCCGGTCAGCGTGGACAACTGCGGGACCACCGTGACGGTCGGCGCGCCGCCCGAGCGGCTGGTGACGCTCAACCAGGGTGCCACCGAGGTGGCCCTGGCCCTCGGGCTGCAGTCCCGCATGGCCGGTACCGCCTACCTCGACGACTCCGTCCCGGAGAAGTGGAAGGCCGCCTACGACTCCGTCCCGGTGCTCTCCAAGAAGTACCCGACGAAGGAGAACCTCCTCGCGGCCCGTCCCGACTTCCTGTACGCCTCCTACTCCAGCGCGTTCACCGACAAGGTCGCGGGCACCCGGGAGGAGCTGCGCGGCCAGGGCGTCCCGTCGTACCTGTCCCCGTTCGGCTGCTCGGACAAGAACCAGGTGCCGCCGACGACCTGGCAGGCGGCGTGGGGCGAGCTGAACGACGTCGCCAAGGTCTTCGGCGTCCCGGAGCGGGCCGCCGCGATCCAGCAACAGCAGGAGCAGCAGCTGGCGCAGTTCACGGCGACGGCCGCGGGCAAGGGCCTGAAGGTCCTGTGGTTCGACTCGGACACCAAGACTCCGTTCGTCGGCGCCGGCCAGGGCGGACCCCAACTCGTGCTCGACGCCGTGGGCGCCCGCAACGTCTTCGGGGACCTGCCCGGCAGCTGGCAGAACGTGAGCTGGGAGAAGGTCGTCGCGGCGGACCCGGACGCCATCGTGGTCGCGGACGCCGACTGGGACACCGCCCAGTCCAAGATCGACTACCTGGAGAACGACCCGGTCCTGAGCAAGCTCACCGCCGTACAGCGCAAGGCCTTCGTGACGGTGCCGTTCTCCGAGTCGACCCCCGGTGTGCTGCTCGCCGACGGTGCCGCCCGGGTGTCCGACGGGCTGGGCCGACTGCACCCGGCTTCATGACCGCCGCGCCCCACCCCGTCGCGCGGCCCGCTGGTCCGGGCCGCGCGACGGCGGCCCTGGCCGTCGCCGCGGCCCTGCTCCTGAGCACCCTGCTCCTCGGCCTGGCCGTGGGCTCGCAGCACGAGTCGGTCGGAACGGTGATCGAGGTCGTGGCGCGCCGTCTCGGGCTGGGCGACCCTCCTGTGACGCTGCTCGACGACCAGATCGTCTGGCAGTTGCGGCTGCCCCGGGTGCTGGGGGCGGCCGCCACCGGCGCCGGCCTCGCGGTCTGCGGCGCGGTGCTGCAGACCCTGACCGGGAACGACCTGGCCGATCCCTTCCTGCTCGGGATCTCGGACGGAGCCGCCGCCGGCGCGGTCACCGTGATCGTCCTCGGCGTCGGCGTGTCCGGCGCCGTGGGCACCGGCGCGGTGGCGACGGCGGCCTTCGCCGGCGCCCTGCTCGCCGCCGTCGTCGTCCTGGCCCTGGCCGGCGCCCGAACCCGGTCGCTGCCCACCGCCCGGACCGTGCTCGCCGGCATCGCGGTCGGCCAGATGTGCGGGGCCTACACCTCGTTCGTGGTGATGGTCCTCGGGGACCGCGACGCGGCGCGCGGTGTCATGGAGTGGACGCTGGGCTCGGTCGCCGGCGTGCGGTGGCCCACCGCCGTCTTCCTGCTGGCGGTCGCGCTGGTGGGTGTCACGGTCCTGGCCTCCTCGGCCCGCGACCTGGACGCCTTCGCCTTCGGCGAGACCGCCGCCCGCTCCCTCGGCGTCCACGTCGAGCGCACCCGCTGGGTCCTCGTCGCCACCGCCGCGCTGGTGACCGCGTGCCTGGTCGCCAACACCGGCGTCATCGGGTTCCTCGGCCTGGTCGTCCCGCACGTGGTCCGCCTCGTCTGCGGCCCGCGCCACGCCCTCCTGCTGCCCGTGTCGGCGCTGGTCGGCGCGTCCCTCCTGGTGGGCAGCGACGTCGTGGCGCGCTCGGTCCTCCCCGACCGGGAGATCCCCGTCGGCGTCGTCACGGCCGGGCTCGGAGCGCCGTTCTTCGCCTGGCTGCTGTGGCGCCAGGGGCGGGCCGACGGGAGGGCGCAGTGACGACGACGCCTGTCGGGCTGCGCGCGGAGGGACTCGGTGTCCGCGTCGGCGGAGCCACCCTGCTGGACGCGGTCTCGATCGCCTTCCGCCCCGGCCGGATCACGGGCCTGCTCGGGCCCAACGGCGCCGGGAAGACCACCCTGCTGCGCGCGGTCGCCGGACTGACCCGGCCGAGCGCGGGCCGGGTCCTGCTGGACGGCGAGGACCTCCACGCGCTCACGGCCCGCCGGCGGGCACGACGGGTGGCCTTCATGGAGCAGCAGGCGGACACCCGGCTGTCGCTGCCGGTCCGTCAGGTCATCGAGCTCGGACGCACGCCGCACCGCGGCCGCTGGCCCGTGCCGACGGACACCGCCGCCGACGCCCACGAGCGGTCCGTGGTCGCCGACGCCGTCGCCGCGGCCGACGTCGGCCACCTGCTCGACCGGTCCTGGCCGACGCTGTCGGGCGGCGAGCGGCAGCGGGTCCAGCTCGCGCGGGCGCTGACGCAGGAGCCCGACGTGCTGCTGCTCGACGAGCCCACCAACCACCTCGACCTGCGCCACCAACTCGGCTTCCTCGAAACCGTCCGCGGGCTGGGCATCACCACGGTCGCCGCGCTCCACGACCTCGAACTCGCCGCCGCCTACTGCGACGAGGTCGCCGTCCTGCTCGACGGCCGGCTGGTCGCCCACGGGCCCGGCTCCGAGGTGCTCACCTCGCGCACGATCGCGGAGGTCTACGGCGTCGACGTCACCGTGGAACGGCACCCCCGGCACGACAGGCCGCACATCCGGTGGAACGGACTGCTCCACGAAAGGACGACGCCATGACCTCCCCCGCCCCTGATGCCCCCGCCCGCCGCAGTGCCGTGGTCCTGGTCGGCATGTCGGCCGGGGAGGCCGTCCGTCGTGACGAACTCCTCCGGGCGGCGGCGTCGCACCGGGCCTCGATCGCGTTCCTGCAGCTGGCGGACCCGTCCCTGTCGGCCGAGCTGACCAGGCTGGCCGACGCGGGCACCGAGACCGTGGTCCTGGTCGGCGTCCGCCTCACGGCTTCCGGCCCGGGCCAGTCCTGGCTCCGGCGGATCGCCGCGTACTGGTGGCGCGAGCGCGCGGGCCACCGTCCCGAACTCCTCGTCGCCACCCGCCTCGCCGACTCGCCGGCCGCGGTCCCCACGGTGGCCGCGGCGACGAAGGCCGTCACCGGCACAGAGCCCGGCCTCACCTCCGCGGCCTGGGAGGACGTGCCCGGCCACCGGCACCAGGTCATGGTGTGCCGCGGCCCGCGCTGCGCGGCCAAGGGCGTGGAGGAGGGGCTGCGCGCCCTGGTCCAGGGACTGACCGAGCAGGGCCTCGGCGACGACGACGTGCTCGTCACCCAGACGGGCTGCCAGTTCCCCTGCAACCAGGCCCCCGTCGTCAGCGTGCAGCCGGACGACGTCTGGTACGGCAACGTCGACCCGGCCGCCGCCGCCCTCATCGTCACCGAGCACCTCGCCGGCGGACGACCGCTCGAGTCCCACCGCCTCCCCCGCCACCGGAGGGAGCGGGCGGGCAGCCACGACGGCTGATCGCGGCCACCGGCCCGGGAGCGGCGGTCCGTACCGCGCGGCCCGCGACCCGCAGACCCGTCGGGAGTTCTGCTGGGTCTTCGCCGAGCCGTTCGTCGGCAGCCTGCTCGCCTTCC
>NZ_JBSFKI010000023.1:0-171315 GCF_053598475.1 Kitasatospora sp. NPDC001119 | reverse complement strand
TCCGCAGTGGCTCCCTCCTCCGCCTTGCGATGCACGCACCCCAACGCCGCCCCGCCCGCCCTCCGGGCGGACGACGGGAGTTCGAAGACAGGCCCCAGGCCCGCGGCCGGGGCATCGCCGCCGAAGCCACCCGCGCCCTGGCGCACTGGCTGCTCACCGCGCAGGCCTTCGAACGCCTGGAGCTCAAGGCCGCCACCGCCAACACCGCCTCCCGCCGCACCGCCCTGAACGCCGGCCTGCGCGAGGAGGGCGTGCTGCGCAACGCCGGCTTCACCCACCACGGCCGCACCGACCTCGTCCTGTACTCGCTGGTTCCCGCCGACCTGGGGTCGTCGCCGACGGCCTGACCGGGCCGGCGGCACCGGGTCGGGGCGTCAGGAGGCGGTGCGGCGCACCGGGTGGCCGCCGGGGCCGGTGGTGAGCCAGGAGCCGTCGCCGAGCGGCCGCAGGTCGTACGGGTCCGCCGCGTGGGCGTCGAACTCGCCGTGGACGCGGCCGGTGCGGGCGTCGACGCGGTAGTGGCGGAACCAGTCCTCCTCGTCCTCGGTCTCGCCGACGAGGGTGGCCAGGAGGGTGTCCGGGGTGAGGTGGCCGCCGCTCCACTCCAGGAAGACCGTGTCCGGGTCGTGGCCGAAGTCGTCGACGGTGAGGGTGAACACCGTCTCGCCGCCGGGGAAGGCGTGGACGGCGAGGTCCCTCTGGGCGTGGTCGACGGTCAGGAAGCGGTGCCCGTCGGGGGACAGGTCGATGAGGCAGCGGTCGTCCCACGGGTAGCGGAGGAGTTCCAGCCGGCCGCCGGCCAGCGACGCGCGGTAGACGGCGGTGCCGTCCTGCCCCTCGCCCACATTGAGGAGCATCCCGCCGCTCGCCGGGTGCGCCAGCTGCACGCCGCCGTGCCCGACCGTCTCCAGGTCGGCCCGGGCGAGGACCGCCCCGCTCGCGGCGTCCACGGCGACCCACTGGTCCGGCCGGTCGCGGCCCGCCATGGCGTCGGGCCGGTAGACCCACAACACCCGTCCGTCCGGGGACAGTTCGCAGTCGGGCAGGTGGCCGTGGGCGTTGTCCGCCGCCGGTTCGAAGGGCGTGCGCCAGACCTCCGCGCCGTCGGCCGTCACGCAGACGGCCGCGTGGAGCGTCGTGTAGTAGGCGTGCCGCAGGTCGGCGGCGACGGCGTGGGCGACCACCCCGTCCCCGGGGACCGGCCGGCAGGCCACGGCGGGCGACAGCACGCCCACGGCGCCGGCGGCCGGGGCGTAGGCGCAGACGAGTCCGTCGACGAGCCGGGTGGTGAGCCGGACGGGGTGCGGGGAGGCGGCCATTCCCGGAGGCTACCGAACCCGGGCGGGCGGCCGCCGTCGGCCCCGCCTCCGGCCGCTCCCGGCCGCCTCCGGCCGGTCAGGGGCGCCACTGCTCCCGGTAGCCGGGGTGGTCGTGGTAGGACTGCGCGAGGACGCGCAGCGCGTACGCGAGGCCGGCGGCGCGGGGGCCCGAAGGGTTCATCGTGATGCCCTCCTGGGCCAGCTGGTCGACCAGGTCGAGCATGGGCAGGTGGCTGTCGAGGAGCGCCTCGGGGCCGAAGACGTGCGCCACGTAGGCGTAGGCGTGGTTGTCTTCCTCGTTGCGTGCGCGCAGGAAGCGCAGGAGGTCGTCCATGGGCCCGTCCTGGTGCGCCGCCCTGGCGGGCCGGGAGCCGGGGCCCTTCCGCCCGGAGGGCGCGGGGGCGGCTCGGTGCCGTGTGCCGCAGGCGGGCGGCGGGGGCCTGGTCGGTGAACGGGCTTGGCGGCGCGCCGGGTTGCGCGCGTCCCCGGCCGGCCGGCGTCCCCGGCCGGCCGGTCAGGGGTGCGGCTGTTCGCGGTGGTCGGGTGGCCCGCGCCCGTCGTCCCGTCGCGGCCGAACTTCCGTTCGTCCTAGGGGAGTTCGTGCGGGAGGGCCGCCGCGTTCGGCGCCGTGGTGTCGTGTTCCACGGGGACGTTGCTTCCTCCCGTGGGGGCGCGCGCGGAGCCGGGCGCCGGCCGGGCTCCGCGCGCGCAGGGGGGAGGGGGTCAGGCGGCGGTGCCCTGCCGGCGGGCGCGGACGCTGGTGACCAGCTGGGCGCGGATGCGGGCGGGGACCTCGGGGGCGAAGCGGGCCAGGTAGTGGTTCAGGTGGGTCTCGTCGCCGGTGAGGAACGGCAGGTCGAAGACCAGCAGTTTGCGCACCGCGAGCAGCGGGACGGGGGCGCGCAGCGGCCGGAAGGAGTGGTTCCACAGGCCGGGTTCCTCGCAGACCGGGTGGAACTGGCCGATCATCAGGCCCTGTTCGACGAACTCGTCCTTGGCCTTGCGCTGGAGCTCGTCCAGCACGGTGGAGTCCTCGCGGTCCAGCTGGGGCAGCACCAGCAGGACGGTCAGCAGCTCGCGGTCGGACTCCTCCGCCAGGTCGGCGAGCAACGCGTCGTAGTGGGCGCGCAGTTCGGCCACCAGCGCGGGCAGGTCCCCGCCGGGGGAGGCGCCGGGGGAGGTGTCGGCGACGGCGATGTGGAACAGGCCTCGGCGCAGCGAGGGCTGGGTGTAGGGGCAGACCGGGCCGCTGCGGCCGAGGTCGGGGTGGGCGGTGGTGAGGAAGGCGCGGGCCCAGGCGAGGGTCTCGGCGGCCTCGGGGCTCGCGGCGGCGCGGCCGGCGTCGATGTGCTCGGCGCTGTACACGCGCAGCGCCCCGGTGACGGCGGCGGGAGCGGTGGGGGCGACGGCGGCGGGGGCGGTCATCGGGGCCCCCGCCAGACCGGGGCCAGGCGGGGTCCGCCGCCGGGCAGGGCGAGGGCCTCGCCGAAGCGGGCGAAGCCGCCGCAGGCGAGCAGGCGGGCGCCGGACGGGGAGCTGGTCTCGGCGTAGGCGGCCTGGCCGGCGGTGTCGACCTCGGTGAGGAAGGCGTGCAGCAGGGCCCACCCGGCGCGGGTGCCGCGGGCGCCGGGGCGTACCCCGACGAAGGCGAGGTAGTGGTGGGAGCGGTGGCGCGGGTGGCGCAGGGTCTGCAGGCGGGTGATGGCGGCCAGGCGGCGGGCCGGTTCGCCGTGGCCGGCGGCGTCGATCGCCTCGGCCAGGGCGGCGGTGGCGGCGCCGTCGCGCGGGCCCGGGGCCTCCCAGCGGCCGGGCGGCAGGAACAGCAGCGCCCCCAGCGGTTCGCCGTCCTCGGCGCCGTCGTCCGTGGCGCCGTCGCCGGCGGCCCGGTGGACGGCCAGCGCGCCCCCGTGGGCCAGGCACTGCTCGACGTGGACGCGGAAGAAGGCGGGCAGGACGCGGGCGCGGTGGTCGGGGTCGGGGAAGGCCCAGAGCATCAGCGCGTCGTCGGCGAAGGCGTCGGCGAGCGCGCGGGCCAGGGCGTCCTCCTCGCCCGGGCGGGCGGGGCGCACGACCGGCCGTACGGCGCTGTCGGCGGGCCCGGGGGGCGGTAAGGCGGTGCCCGCGGCGGCGGGCAGGGCGGTGGCGGTGGTCAACGGGCACTCTCCTCGAACGAGGGGGCGGACGAAGGGGAAGGAGCCGAAGGAGTGGACGGAACACAGGGAGCGGACGGAGCAGAGGGAGCGGACGGAACGGTAGAGACAGGGGAACCGGTAGCCGAGGCGGCCAGCGCCGCCACCCGCGCGTGCAGCGGCGCCACCCACCCCTCCGCCTCCGGCTTGATCAGCACGCTGCGCAGCACCCGCGCCCCGTCCGCGTCCGCGCGCACGCCCGGGTGGCGGCGGGTGAAGTCGGCGGCGTCCACGCGCAGCACGCTCAGGTAGACGGGGTCGTGCTCGTCGGCCATGCCCTGGCGCAGGACCCGCTCGCTCGCGGCGTCGACCGCCGACAGCGCGGGCGGCCCGGCCGGGGTGGGGAAGTAGGTGACGATGTCCAGCTGCGGCCGCTGGTAGAGCGTCAGCTCCGCGCTGTCCTCGATCCGCCGCGCCCAGGCGAGGGCGGCGCGCCGGCTCGCGGCCAGCCCCGCGCCCAGCCCCCGCGCGGTGAGCGGCAGCAGCTGCAGGGTCAGCCACAGGGCGGCGGCCGAGGCCCCGGCGCGCGAGCACTCCAGGCTGATCTCGCCCAGGTGCAGCTCGGCGTCGGTGAAGTAGGTGTACGGGGAGTCGTGGGCGAAGTGCCGCCCGATGTCCGGGTCGGCGAACAGCACCGCCCCGCAGCCGTACGGCTGCAGGCCGTGCTTGTGCGGGTCGACGGTCACCGAGTCGCAGCCGGCGATCGCCCGCCACGGCGCCGTGTCCACGTCGAGGGAGGCGGCCAGCGCGTCGTCGGAGGCCAGCAGCGCGAAGAACCCGCCGTAGGCGGCGTCCACGTGCACCCGCGCCCCGTAGCGGCGGGCCAGCGGCAGGATCTCGTGCACCGGGTCGACGGCGCCCGCCCCGGTGGTGCCGCAGGTGACCACCACCGTGCCGACCCGCCCGGTGCGCAGCAGCTCCTCCAGCGCCCCGGTGTCCATCCGGCCCTCGGCGTCCGCCGCCACCGCGTGCCCCTGGACGTCCAGCACGTGGCACATCCGGCTGTGGGTGTAGTGGGCCTCGCGGCTGTACGCCACCCCCAGGCCCGGGTGGCTCTGGCGCGCCACGTACAGCGCCTCCAGGTTGGCGATGGTGCCGCTGCTGGTCAGGTGGCCCACGTGCGCGGGCAGCCCGAACATGGCGGCGAGCTGCGCGACGCACTCGCGTTCCATGTCGTTGGTGGCCGGCCCGCCCTCGTAGGCGTGGTTGTTGGGGTTGAAGCGCATCGCCGTCAGGTAGCCCACCACCGCCGCCGGGTGCGGCGGCTTGACCATCTGCCCGGCGTAGCGCGGATGGAAGAACGGGTAGTTGTGCTCCAGGCGCTCGGCGAAGCGCTCGAAGGCGGCCGCGAACGCCGCCTCGTCCACCAGGTGCGAGGGGTGCGGCTCCAGCGGCCCGAACCGCTCGCCCCACCGCTCGGCCACCTCGGCCGCCTTCGGCAGCCAGTACCGCAGGTCCACGCTCAGGCCCTTCCCCTCAAGTCCTTCGACAACGGGGGGCCGACGCGCGGGTGAGCAGCACGCCGGGCCCCTGGCGAGTACGAGCGTTCACCGCGTCCGAGTCCTTGAGCGTTCCTCGACCGCGTCCGCAGCCACCGTGGCCACCGCCCGCAAGGCGCCCGCAACACCCGCAGCTCACCCACCGCACCGCCCGACGGCCCCACCCGCACCGCCCCGGCCCCCGCCGCGGGCACCCCCGCACCGCCCCCCGCACCACCCCGTACGGCCCCAGCCGGACCCCACCGGGACCCGAGCCGCCGCTGCTGCAATCACCCCCGGACAAGGCCGCCCCACCCCACCCGGGCGAGGCCGGGGGAGCTCACGCGGGAGGAACGACGCGATGGTGACCAGACGCAGGATGATCGGCGCCGCCCTGGCGACCGGGGGAGGAGTCCTGCTCGTGCGCACCACGCTGCGCCCGGCCCCCTCCGCCGCCACCACCGCGGCCGCCGCCGCCAAGGACGCCGGCCACGCCCACCCGGCCGGCGCCGCCGCCCCCGACCCCGGCCCCGACGCCGGCCCCGCGCTCGCGGAGAAGTTCACCACCGCCCTGCCGCTGCCCCCGGTGCTCAGCCCCGTCTCCACCGACGGCGGCGCCGACACCTACGCGGTGACCATGCTGCGCTCCTACGCCCGCGTCCTGCCCGGCCGCCGCACCGAGGTCCTCACCTACAACGGCGCCTTCCCCGGCCCCGTCATCCGCGCCCGCTCCGGGCGCCCGGTGGTCGTCCGCCAGACCAACCTGCTCGACGACCCGGTCTCCGTCCACCTGCACGGCTCCGCCGTCCCCGTCGACAGCGACGGCGGCCCGATGAACCTGCTGGGCGCCGGCGCGACCCGCACCTACACCTACCCCAACGACCAGCCCCACGCGAGCCTGTGGTTCCACGACCACGCCCACCACCTGGAGTCCGAGCACGTCTACCGCGGCCTGGCCGGCACCTACCTGCTCACCGACGCCACCGAGGCCTCCCTGCCGCTGCCCGCCGGCCGCTACGACCTGCCCATCGCCCTGCGCGACGCCCGCTTCGACACCGCCGGCAACCTCGTCTACCGGATGGACGACGCCGAGGGCCGCGCCACCGTCCTCGCCAACGGCCGCCCCTGGCCCAAGGTCGACGTCGCCGCCCGCCGCTACCGCATCCGCCTGCTCAACTCCTCCAACCTGCGCTTCTTCTCCCTGCGCCTGGCCGACGGCGGCCCCATCACCCAGATCGGCTCCGACGGCGGCCTGCTGGAACGCTCCCACACCACCGACACCGTCGACCTGTCACCCGGCGAGCGCGCCGACGTCGTCATCGACTTCTCCCGCTACCGCCCCGGCACCAGCGTCGTGCTCACCAACTCCATGCCGCCCGGCCCCGCCGAACACATCGGCCAGGTCCTGCGCTTCGACGTCGGCCGCCCCGCCCCCGACCCCTCCAGCGTCCCCGACCGGCTGCGCACCCTGCCCCCGCTGGGCCCGGTGGCCCGCGAGCGCACCATCGTCCTGAAGGTCGAGGAGGGCGGCGCGGGCGTGGCCCCGCTCGGCCTGATCGACGGCCGGCAGTACGACCCCGCCCGCGTCGACGCCGCCGTCGCCTTCGGCACCTCGGAGATCTGGACGGTCCACAACGCCAACACCGACATCCCGCACAACTTCCACCTGCACCTGGTGCAGTTCCGCGTCCTGCAGCGCAACGGCGCACCCCCCGGCCCCGAGGAGGGCGGCCTCAAGGACACCGTGCGCCTGATGCCCGGCGAGAGCGTGCGCCTGCAGGCCACCTTCGACTCCTACCGCGGCCGCTACCCCTACCACTGCCACCTGCTGGACCACTCCGCGATGGGCATGATGGCCCAGATGGAGATCGCCTGACACCCCGCTCCCGGGGCCGCCCGCCGACGTCGCGCCGGACACGGGCGGTCCCGGGACCGGGGGAGCGGTCAGGACGCGTGGATGCCCTGCCCCGGCGTCAGGATCCCCGCCGGGTCCCAGCGGCGCTTGGCCCGCGCCACCGTCTCCCACAGCCCCCCGTAGTGGCGCCGCCAGTCCGCCCCCGTCATCCCCGGCACCGCCCCGATCAGGTACCGCTTGCCGCCCAGCTCCACCGCCAGGTCGTACAGCCGCCGGTTGCGCTCCAGCATCGCCGCCGTGTCCGAGCCCGGCCCCGGGAACGCCAGCAGGTCGAAGTGCCAGCCCACCTCCTGCCCGGGCAGCACCGCCAGCGGCGCCCGCACCTTCGAGCGCTGGTACGGGTAGAACAGCAGCAGCCCCGCCCCCAGGTCGGCGGCGGTCAGCACCTCCGCCGCCCGCGCCATGAACGCCCGCGCCGCGGACGCCGGCAGGAACACGCTCAGCCACGGCTTGGGCAGCGCCCACAGCCCCGACGCGCGCAGGTACCCGGCGAAGCCGTCCACCCGGAACGCGTACTCCCGCCAGCTCTGCTCCACCACCTCGCTCGACACCGGGCGCAGCCCCGCCAGCAGCGCCGCCCGGTCCACCGCGCCCCCGGCGTCCGCGAACGCCACCAGCTCCGCCTTGTACCGCCAGCGCGAACCGTCCTCGCTGCGCACCACGTCGCCGACCTGGAGGTCGAAGCGGCGCTCGGCCATGACCTTCTGCTGGTCGGCGAGGTAGGCGTCCAGGTCGTCGTAGTACAGCGAGAAGACGTGGGCGCGTTCGCGGACCTTCACCAGGGCGAGGGTGGCGCGCACGATGACGGCGACCTGGCCGCCGCCGGCCAGCACGGCCTCGAACAGTTCCCGGTTGCGGGTGGGGGAGGCGGTGACCAGTTCGCCGGTGCCGGTGACGACGTCCAGTTCCAGCACGTTGTCGACCTGCATGCCGTGGCGCTGGACGCCGCCGCCGATGCCGCCGACGCTCAGCGTGCCGCCCACCGTCAGGTGCAGGTAGTCGGTGAGCACCGGCGGCACCCAGCCCGCGGCCAGGCCGGCCTCGGTGACCTGCGCCCAGGTGGCCCCGGCCTCGACGACGGCGCGCCCGGGGCGCACGGACAGGACCTTGGACAGGCCGCGGGCGTCGATGGCGACGCCGCCGCGGGGGTTGGCCTGGCCGTAGCTGGAGTGCGACTCCAGGCCGGCCTCGCCGAGCTGGGCGAGGTCGCCGCTCTGGCCGTTGACGGCCACCGGGATGCGGTGGCGGCGGGCGAAGGCGACCAGCTGCTGCACGTCGCGTACCGAGCCGGGGCGCAGGACGGCCCGGGGGGTGGCGGTGACGAGGTGGCCGAAGTCGGTGGCGAAGCGTTCCAGGCCGGCGCCCTGGAGGGTCACCGTGCCGTCCAGGGCGGGCAGTCGGGCGATGTCGGCGCCCGTGGCGGTCCCGGCGCCGGTGTCGGCTTCGGTGGCCCAGGCGGCGGTGGCGGTGTTCCAGCCGATGACGGCGCTGACGGCGCCGGCGCCGGCCGAGGCGAGGAGGGCGCGGCGTGACAGTCCTGACCTGCTCATATCAGAATTTCTCCGATCAGTCGTCAAATAGGGATTGTTGTACCGCAACCATCGGGTGATCACCTACTGCCCCGCACCGTCCAGCTGTTCGCGCAGGGCGGTGAGGCGGTGGAGCACGGCGTTGACGAGCATCGGCCGGTACGGGTCCCGGTCGTTGTCCATCCAGGCGGTGGCCGTCGCGGCCTCCTCCAGCAGGGCCAGCCGGGCCCGGGGCAGGTCGGCCACCAGCGGGGAGCGGACCGCGTCCAGCAGGGCGTGGACGAGCCGGTGGGCGTGGACGCGCGGGTTGACCGCGAACAGCGTGCGGTAGACCCACAGCGCGTCCTCGCCGGACAGGATCCAGTCGTCGTTCAGCAGCAGCCGTACCCGTGCCCTCAGCACCAGGTCCTCGTTCATGTCGCGTGTCCCCCTTCGCCGTTCGTGAGCTGCCTCCCGCCGCGTGCGGGCAGCACGCCGTGCGCGCCGGCCGCCCTGGGCAGGGCGGTGGGCGCGGGGTTCGCGGTGGGATGCGCACGAGTCTGCGGGCGCGGGGCGGGGTGCGGCAAGGCGGAAGAAGGGTGTGCTGCGTCCTACCGGAGCGTTGCCCTGAGCTGGCAGGATGGGGGTCGGCACCCTCCGGGCGCGGTGGCGGACGCTAGCCTGGGCGCCATGTTCGTACTGGAGTTGACGTACACCGCCGCCCTGGAGTCGATCGAGGAGGCGCTGCCGCGGCACATCGCGTGGCTCGAGGAGCACTACGCGGCGGGCACCTTCCTCGCCTCGGGGCGCAAGGTGCCGCGCGACGGCGGGGTGATCCTCGCGGTGGGCGGGGACCGGGCCGGGATCGAGGCGTTGGTGGCCACCGACCCGTTCGTGCGGGCCGGGTTGACGCGGTACCGGGTGACGGAGTTCCTCGCCACCACCACCGCCCCGGAGCTGGCGGCCCACCGCCAGCGGCTGTCCGGCTGAGGCCCTCCGCCCCCGTTGGTCCCCGTCCGTCCGTGGTGCCCCGGGCCGTTCGCGCGGTTCGGGGCACGGTCGCGTTCTGGCTACGATCGGTGAACACGGGGCGAGGACGTATCGCGAGTACCGACTTTCGGCGGGAGAAGACGGATGGCACACGCACGGGCCGGGCAGCCGGCGCAGCCCGGTGACCTGGTGGACGTGGCGCGGCTGGTGACGGCGTACTACGCGCTGAACCCGGATCCGCAGGAGCCCGGGCAGCGGGTGGCGTTCGGGACCTCGGGGCACCGGGGCTCGTCGCTGGACGGGGCCTTCAACGAGGACCACATCGCCGCGACCACGCAGGCGATCTGCGAGTACCGGGCCGAACAGGGCGTCGCGGGACCGGTGTTCCTGGGCGCGGACACCCACGCCCTGTCCGAGCCGGCCAAGGCCACCGCCCTGGAGGTGCTGGCCGCCAACGGCGTGCACGTGCTGATCGACGCCGCCGACGGCTACACCCCCACCCCGGCGGTCTCGCACGCGATCCTCGCCCACAACCGGCGCAGCCCGCGCGCGCTCGCCGACGGCATCGTGGTCACCCCCTCGCACAACCCGCCGCGCGACGGCGGCTTCAAGTACAACCCGCCCAGCGGCGGGCCGGCCGGCTCGCAGGCCACCAACCGGATCCAGGACCGCGCCAACGAGCTGATCCGCGAGGGCATGCGCGGCGTCAGGAAGGTCCCCTACGCGCGGGCGCTGGCCGCCGCCACCACCGGGCGCCACGACTACCTCACCGCCTACGTCGAGGACCTGCCCTCCGTCCTGGACCTGGACGCGGTGCGGGAGGCGGGCCTGCGCATCGGCGCCGACCCGCTGGGCGGCGCGTCGGTGGCCTACTGGGCGCGCATCGCCGAGACCCACCGCCTGGACCTGACCGTCGTCAACCCGCGGACCGACCCGACCTGGCGGTTCATGACGCTGGACTGGGACGGGAAGATCCGCATGGACTGCTCCTCCCCGGCCGCGATGGCCTCCCTCATCGGCCGCAAGGACGAGTACGCCATCGCCACCGGCAACGACGCCGACGCCGACCGGCACGGCATCGTCACCCCCGACGGCGGCCTGATGAACCCCAACCACTACCTGGCGGTGGCCGTCGACTACCTCTACCGCCACCGCGCCGACTGGCCCGGCGACGCGGGCGTCGGCAAGACCCTGGTCTCCTCCTCGATGCTCGACCGCGTCGCCGCCGACCTCGGCCGCGCCCTGGTGGAGGTCCCGGTCGGCTTCAAGTGGTTCGTCGACGGCCTGCTGGAGGGCTCGATCGGCTTCGGCGGCGAGGAGAGCGCCGGCGCCTCCTTCCTGCGCCGCGACGGCGGGGTGTGGACCACCGACAAGGACGGCATCCTGCTCGCCCTGCTGGCCGCCGAGATCACCGCCGTCACCGGCGAGACCCCCAGTGCCCGCTACCGCGACCTGACCGAGCGCCACGGCGCCCCCTCCTACGCCCGGGTGGACGCCCCCGCCGACCGCGAGCAGAAGGCCCGCCTGGCCCGGCTGTCCCCGGAGCGGGTCGGCGCCGGCGAGATCGCCGGGGAGAAGATCACCGCCGTCCTCGCCAAGGCCCCCGGCAACGGCGCCCTGATCGGCGGCATCAAGGTCTGTACGGAGAACGCCTGGTTCGCGGCCCGGCCCTCGGGCACCGAGGACGTGTACAAGATCTACGCCGAGTCCTTCCACGGCGACGAGCACCTCGCCCGGGTGCAGGACGAGGCCCGCGCCCTGGTCGGCGAGGTCCTGCGGGGCTGAACCCGGTACGCCCGTGCCCCGGTCCGGCGGCCTGCCGGACCGGGGCACGGGCCTCTGCCCGGGCGCAGGTCGTCCCTCAGGCGCGGGACGGTTCCTGCCGCGGGGCCGGGGCCGACGCGCGGGCGGACCGCTCGTCGCGGGTGGTCGCCGCCGCGACCGCGCACGCGGCCAGCGCCAGCGCCGCCGCCGCGAACGGGAACCAGCGCCCGCCCAGCACCGCGATCGCCGCCGAGCCGGCCACGCCGCCGACCGCCGTCCCCAGGTACAGGGCGCTGCTGTTCAGCGAGATCAGCAGCGGCGCGTTGGCCGGGTCGATCGACGCCAGCCGGTGCGGCAGCGCCACCGACACCGCCCATCCGGCCAGCGGCACCACCACCGCGTAGGCCAGCGCCCCGGGCATGGTGAGCCCCAGCCAGGGCAGCGCGGTGAACGCGGCCGCGGCCACCGCCGAGCCGGTCAGCAGCACCCGCCGCACCCCGAGGCGGTCCACCAGGCGCCCGCCCAGCCAGCTGCCGGCCACCGACATCACGCCGCTGGTCAGCAGGACCAGGCTCAGCCGGTCGGCGTCGCCGCCGGTGGCGCCGGACACCGCGGTGGACAGGTAGATGTAGACGCTCTGGAAGGCGAGGAAGAACACCAGCGTGGTGGCGGCGGCGCCCAGCACCCGGCGCCGGCCCAGCGGCGCCAGGCGCGCCGCGAGGGTGGGGGCGGCGGCGGGGGCGGGCAGGTCGCGCAGCAGCGCCGCCAGGCCGGCGAAGGCGGCCACGCCCAGGGCGGTGACCAGCCACATCGTCATCCGCCAGTCGGCGCGCCCGATCCAGGTGCCCAGCGGCACCCCGAGGGCGGTGGCCACCGTCATGCCGCCGAGCACGGTGGCCAGCGCCCGGCCGCGCCGCTCGGGGGCGACCAGCGTGGTGGCCACCGCGTTGGCGGTCGGCGTGTAGAGGGCGGCGCCGGCCGCCGCCAGCACCCGGGTGGCCAGCAGCAGTTCGTAGGTGGGGGCGAGCGCGCTGAGCGCGTTGGCCGCGCTGAACACGACGAGCGCGGTCAGCAGCAGGCGCCGGCGCGGCCAGCGGGCGGTGAGCGTGGCCAGCACCGGGGCCAGCAGCGCGTAGCCGAGGGCGAAGACGGTGACCAGCTGGCCGGCGGCCGGCACCGACACCCCCAGGTCGGCGGAGATCGGGCCGAGGATGCCGGCGAAGACCATCGAGTCGGTGCCCATGGCGAAGGTGCCGAGGGCGAGCAGGAGCAGACGAACGGGCACGGGAGGCCCCCCGGGACACAGGAACGGATTGTTGGATAAGCATGCAACAGTTTGACGCTCGTCAAACACTCGGGGATTGGTGGATGATTGTCAAACCATCTGTGTCCCCCGGCGGCCCGAGGAGCGTGCGCCATGACCGACGACGAGCGGCTTCCCCAGCCCGCCACCGCCGACATCGACCTCGTCACCGTCCTGCACGCCCTGGGCGACCCCGTGCGCATGACCCTGCTGCTCAGCTACGCCGACGACGCCGAGCACTCCTGCGGCCCGCGCGACCTGGGCCTGGACCACCTCCACAAGTCGACCGTCTCCCACCACATGCGGGTGCTGCGCGAGGCCGGCGTCACCACTACCCGCGTCGCCGGGCGCAACCGCTTCGTCAGCCTGCGCCGCGCCGACCTCGACAGCCGCTTCCCCGGGCTGCTCGACGCGCTCCTGGCGGCCCCGGCGGCCCCCGCGCGGTAGGGGGCCGGCTCCGGGCTGCCGCCGCGGGCCTATGCCCGCGGTCGTACGGCGCGGCGGGGGCTCCTGCCCCCGGCGGACGCGCCCGGGCGGGGCCCGGCGGCACGGTGGACGGGCACGCCGCCCGCCGACCCGATCGCCGCAGGAGCACGCCCGTGACCAGATCCCAGCCCGGCCTTCCGTCCGGCCGTCCGCTCAGCCGTCGGGGCGTGCTCGGGGCGCTCGCCCTGGGCGCCGCCGGAGCCGTCGCCGGCGGCGGGCCCGTGCGCGCCGACGCCGTACCGGCCGACGCCGCGGGGCGGCCCTGCCTGAGCCTGCCCGCGCCCACCGGCCCCCGCCCCGTGGGCACCGCCCTGCTGTACCTGGACGACCCGGCCCGCACCGACGCCTGGGCCCCCGCGCCGCGCCCGCGCGAACTGCGCGCCCGCCTCTGGTACCCCGCCGCCCCGGGTGCCCGGGGCCCGTACGCGCCGTGGATGAGCCCCGCCGAGACCGCCCACCTGCAGGCCGACTACTTCGCCGTCCCCGGCGCCCGCCTCGCCTGGCCCGCCACCCACGCCCGCCCGGACGCCCCCGCCGACCGCACCCGCCGCCACCCCGTGGTCCTCAACTCCCACGGCTCCGGCGCCGACAGCGCCTTCAACACCGCGCTGGCCGAGGAGCTCGCCTCCCGCGGCCACGTCGTCGCCGCCGTCGACCACACCTACGACGCCGGGGAGGTCGAGTTCCCCGGCCACCGCCTGGAGGTGCGCGACAAGGCCCGCGTCCAGGCGATGACCGACGCCGCGATCGTCGCCTACCGCGCCGCCGACGTGCGCTGCCTGCTCGACCGCCTGGCGGCCGGCCCGCTGCCCGCCGGCCTGGACGGCGCCCTCGACCTCGGCGCCGTCGGCATGTTCGGCCACTCCATGGGCGGCGCCACCACCGCCCACGCCCTGTACGAGGACCCGCGCATCCGCGCCGGCGCGGTCCTGGACGGCCCCCTGTTCGGCCCCGCCGCCACCGCCGACCAGACCCGCCCCCTGCTGCTGATGGCCTCCGCCTGGGACAGCCCCGCCCGCGACACCATGTGGGACACCCTGTGGCCGCACCTGACCGGCTGGCGCCGGCGCCTGACCCTCACCCGCTCCGGCCACCTGTCCTACTGCGACCTGCAGCTGCTCGTCCCCCAGGGGCAGTCCGTCTTCGCCTGGCCCGCCGACCGGCTGGAGCACTTCCTCGGCACCGGCGACCCGCAGCGCGCCGTCGCCGCCCAACGCGCCTACCTCACCGCCTACTTCGGCCTCCACCTGCGCGGCATCCCCGCCCCGCTGCTGGACGCCCCCGTGCCGCAGTGGCCCGAGATCCGCTTCGACGCGTGAACCCCCGCTGCCCGCAAGCCCGTTCGGCCCGCTGTGCGCCGCCCCGAGGTCCGGGACCGTGGCGTCTCGCGCCGAAACCGCCACCGTCGGGATCGACGATGGCGGTGTCGGCGCGGGCGCGTCAGTACGGGAGCGGGCGGTTCTCCCGGGCCCACAGCTTCTCGGTCTCGCTCTGCTCCGGGGGCGGGGTGAGGCCGTCGATCATCCACAGGTTCCGCGGCGTCTCGTCGACGTGGAACTCGCAGTACAGGCCGCGGTCGGTGGTGTGGGGCGCGAGGAGGGCAGCGAGCGCCTCGCGGGTGCGCCTGCGCAGGTCCGGGTCCTCGGTGTGGCGGGCGATGTGCTCGACCACAACCCGTACGGCCGCGCCGTGCGGCTGGCCGCCGACGTGGAAGGAGTCGGCGGCGACCTCGTGGAAGAGGACCACCACGTAGAACTTCGGCAGTCCGAAGCGGGTGTAGAAGCCCGTGATGTCGGTGGAGAGCTGCTTCTTCTGCCCGGGGTCGTAGGTGCCGGGCGGGTGGTAGACGTGCCACAGGGGCATGGCGGTTCCTCCTGGTCGTCGGTCGGGTCGGGGTTTTTCGTCGGCGGTCGGGCCGGTGGTCCTGCCGGGGTGTCAGCGGCGGCCGAGGACGGCCAGGTCGTCCACGGGGCCCGACAGGGCGGCCTTCAGGGCCCGGGTGGCGTCGTCGACCAGCACCTCGTGGTCGCCGCGCTCGACGCCGTCCAGGACGGCGCGGGCCACCTCGGCGGGCGGGATCTTGTCGACCGGGACGGCCGCGACCATCTCGGTGTCCGCGAAGCCCAGGTGCACGCCGACGACCTGCGTGCGCTGGGCGGCGAGCTCCAGGCGCAGCGAGTTGGTCAGGGACCACAGCGCGGCCTTGGAGGCCCCGTAGGCCCCGGCCCCGGCGCCCCAGGACAGCAGCGAGTGGATGTCGACCAGCGCGCCGCCGCCGCGGGCGGCCAGCACCGGGGCGAAGGCCTGGGCGATGCGCAGCGGGCCGAGCACGTTGGTCTCGAAGGTGTCCCGGACCAGCGCGAGGTCGGCGCTGAGCAGCGGCGCCGGGTACAGGACGCCGGCGTTGTTGAAGACGATGTCGACGTCGTCGGCGCGGGCCGCGAGGGCGGCCACCGAGGCGTCGTCGGTGACGTCCAGCGCGAGGACCTCCACGCGCGGGTCCTCGCTGGTGTCGGGGGTGCGGGCGGTGGCATAGACCTTCTTCGCGCCGCGGGCCAGCAGTTCCGCGGTGAACGCCCGGCCCAGGCCCCGGCGGCCTCCGGTGACCAGGGCGGTGGAGCCTTCGATCACGGTCATGGTGCATCTCCTCGCTCTCGGGGCGGCACGGGCCGTCGCCGGCGGGTGCCGCAGCATTTAGATTATTACCATCATCTAAAGGGGATGGGAAAGTGGACGCACCAAGTGGAAGCACCGACCGGACGCACCACGCGTCGTACGAGAGGGAAGGAGCCGCGGCATGCCCCGCGTGTCCCGCGCCGAGGCCGAACGCACCCGCAGCCGGGTCGTCGACCACACCGCCCGCCTGATCCGCGAGAAGGGCGCCGACCAGGTCAGCGTCCCCGAGGCGATGGCCGCCGCCGGACTCACCCACGGCGGCTTCTACCGGCACTTCGCCTCCAAGGACGACCTCCTCGCCGAGGCCCTCACCGCCGCCTTCACCGAACGGCGCGACGCCATGGAACAACTCGCCGACCAGCCGCCCGCCCGGCGCACCCCCCGCGCCGAGTTCCTCCACCGCTACCTGTCCGAACTCCACCGCGACCACCCCGGCCACGGCTGCGCCGCCGCCGCCCTCGCCGCCGACGCCGCCCGCACCGAACCCGGCACCCCGCTGCGCACCGCCTACACCGCCGGACTGCGCGACCTCGTCGACGCCCTGGCGGCCCTGCCCGAACCCGCCGAACGGCAGGAGGCGCTCGCCGACCTGTCCACCATGGTCGGAGCACTGCTGCTCGCCCGGGCGAGCCAGGACCCCGACCTGTCCGGGGAGTTCCTGGCCGCCGCCCGCCACCGCCTGGCCATCGACGACGGAGACGGGGACGGAAACGGGAGCGGGGAGCCGGCGACCGCGTAGGGTCCGTACGTACGTGGACCTGGCGAAAGGACGGACCGTGCCGATCAGAGGCGTGCTCTTCGACGTCGACGACACCCTGTTCGACTACTCGGGCTCGGAACGGGCGGGCATCCTCGCCCACCTGCGCCACCTCGACCTCCTGCACCGCGTCCCCGACCCGCAGACGGCGGTGGCGCTGTGGCGCGAGATCCTGGACGAGCAGTACGCCCGCTTCCTGGCCGGGGAACTCACCTTCACCGGCCAGCAGCGCGAACGCGTCCGCCGCTTCCTCGCCCGCCTCGGCGAGGACACCGCCGCCATGCCCGACGAGGCCGCCACCGCCTGGTTCGCCGGCTACACCGCCCACCGCGACGCCGCCTGGACCGCCTTCCCCGACGCCGCCCCCGTCCTCGCCGCCCTCGCCCCCACCCACCGGCTCGGGATCGTCTCCAACGCCCCGATGGACCAGCAGCGCCCCAAACTCCACGCCACCGGCCTGCTGCACCACTTCGCCGACACCGCCCTCGTCGGCTCCGACCGGCCCGGCGAGGCCAAACCCGCCCCCGCCATCTTCCTGACCGGCTGCGCCCGCCTGGGCCTGCCCCCGCACGAGGTCGCCTACGTCGGCGACAGGTACGACCTGGACGCCCTCGGCGCCCGGGGCGCCGGCCTGCGCCCCTTCTGGCTCGACCGCGCCGCCTCCCGCACCCCGGTCGACGACGGCATCCACGTCCTGCACACCCTGGCCGAACTGCCCGCCGCCCTGCGGACCTGAGCCGGGGCCGCCCGGTCGCGCGGGAAGTCGGCCGGGCCGACTTCCCGCGTCGCGGGGGAGTGGGCGCGCTGCGCCGCTCGTCCCGGTCGGCCGCTCAGTCGTCGAGGCCGAACAGGGCGCGGCAGCCCTCGTCCAGGCCGGTGACGGTGACCGGGGTGAGGGCGTGCCCGGCCCAGGCCTCGGGGGTCAGGCGCAGGCGCTGGGAGACCACCACCCGCCCGTCCAGGACGTCGCGGTCGATGCCGTCGCCGCGGTAGCCGAGCCGGCGCGAGACGGCCAGGGAGGAGTGGTTGTCGGCGAAGGACAGCGACCTCGCCGACCGCGTCCCCAGCTCCGCGAAGGCCAGGTGGAGCATCGCGGCGCGCATCTCGGTGCCCAGGCCCTTGCCCTGGTGCTCCAGGCCGAGCCAGGAGCCCGAGACGATCTCGCGCCGCACGCCGAACTCCTCGGCGCGCATGTCCTGGATGCCCACCGGGCGTCCCTCGTGGAAGGCCACCAGGTTCAGCGCCCAGTCCTGCGCGCTCCAGCGCCCCAGCCGCCGCCAGTGCAACTGCACCACGTGCCGGGCCCGTTCGGCCGGCGGCAGCTCGCCCCACGGCGTCAGGAACGGGCGCTCCTCGGGCGGGTGGACGCCGCGGGCGGCGACGTCGGCCACCTCGGCGAGTTCGTCCTCGGTGGGCAGGCGCAGCTCCAGGCGGGGCGAGGACACGCGCAGCCCCCGCAGGGGCCAGTGGTCGATGATCATCGAGCCAGTGTGCCCAGCCCGCCCGCGCCGCGCACCGCCATTTCCACCTCGCCTTCACGTCCGCCTCCGCCCCGAATCCACCTCCCGGGGGACAGCGGCGGCGACCCGACTTGACGCGCCGTCACCTACAGTCGTGCGATGAGCGCACGAAGTGATACTCGGCTGGTCGGAGGACCGCCACCCCCGCACCGCCTGCCCACCCTCACCTCCCTGCGCTTCGCCGCCGCCCTCGCCGTCTTCCTCTTCCACGCCTTCCTCGTCGCCGACCCGCTGCACCCCGGCGCCCCGCTCGGCTTCTTCGCCGACCCCCGCCTCGCCGCCACCCTCGCCCACGCCACCTCCAAGGCCGGCTACGCCGGGGTCTCGTTCTTCTTCGTCCTCAGCGGCTTCGTCCTGACCTGGTCCGCGCGCGAGCGCGAACGCCCCGCCGCGTTCTGGCGCCGGCGCCTGGCCCGGATCTACCCCAGCCACCTGGCGATGTGGGCGGCCGCCGCCCTCCTGTTCGCCTGGGCCGCCCCGGTGCGCACCTGGCTGCCCAACCTCCTGCTCGTCCACGCCTACTCGCCCGACCCGGACATCAACTCCGGGATGAACATGCCCAGTTGGTCGCTGTGCTGCGAGGCCCTGTTCTACCTGCTCTTCCCGCTCCTGCACCGCGCCGTACGGCGCCTGCCCGCACGCGCCCTGCGCCCGGCCCTGGCCGCCGCCCTGCTGGCCGCCGCGGCCGTCGCGGGAGCCGACGCGGTCCTGCTGTCCGACCGGCCCCGGATCCCCCAACTGCCCGTCTCCCTCGACCAGCTGTGGTTCGGCTACCTCTTCCCGCCGGCCCGGCTGCCGGAGTTCGTCCTCGGCATGCTGCTGGCCCGCGCCGTCGCCGCCGACCGCGCCCCGCGCGTCCCCCTGGCCGCCGCCGCCCTCCTGGTGGCGCCCGCCTACGCGCTCGCGCTCGCCGTCCCCTCGCCCTACGACTTCGTCCTGCCGATGGTCCTGCCGCTCGCGCTGGTCATCTGCGCCGCCGCCCAGCACGACCTGCGGCGCGGCGCCGGGGACCCGCCGCCGCGCCGCCCGGCCCAGTGGCTGGGCGCCGTCTCCTTCGGCTTCTACCTCTGCCAGGGCGTCGTCCTCTTCCACGGCCGCCCCCTGCTGTTCGGCGACCGCACCTACCCCGCGCCGCTCGCCGCCCTGCTGACCGTCGCCGCCTTCGGCGCGACCCTGGCCGCCGGCGCCCTCAGCCACGCCCTGGTCGAGCGCCCCGCGGTACGGCGCCTCGCCGGCCGGGCGGCGGGAGCCGGCTGACGGACGGGGGTGCGGGCGAGGGGCGCGCCGTTCAGTCCGTCGGCCAGGCCCGCAGGTCGGCCAGGGTGAGTGTCCGGAAGTGGCCTTCACCGTCCCCCATGACGAGCAGTTGGAACTGCTCGGGGTCCGACCACGGGAGCCGCGCGGCGATCCGGGCGAACTCGGCGAACGGCAGGTGGTTCAGGGCGCCGCCGAAGAGGTGGGGAGGCCGCTTCGTGCCGCCCCAGGCGTGGTCCTCGGTGGAGATGTTCCGCAGGCTCCGGCGGACGGGCCGTCAGCGGCCGGTGGCGGGGCGGTCGGGGGCGTCGAGGGCGGCGACCTCGCGCACCGCGTCGGCGATGGCGCGGAAGTCCTTCTTCAGGATCGCGCCGTGGTTGCTGGGCACCTTCGCGCTGATCCGGATGTGCGGGTTGCGCGCGGTGACCGCCGGCAGGGCCGCGCGGATCAGCTCCTGCTCGTCGCCCTTGCTGCCCAGCGAGGTCCCCGAGGCGATCACGTACCGGGTCGGGACGGTGATGGCGTCCAGCACCGGGCCCAGTGCGGCGGCGCTGCCGATCCTGCCGAGTTCGATGTTGGACTCCGACATCTGCCGGTGGGTCATCCGCGGGGTCAGGCCGGTGGGGCGGACCAGCGCCATGAGCGGCGCCCACCGCCGGAACTGCGTGCGGATGCGCCGCTCCAGCTCCTCGGTCAGCCAGTCGTAGGGCAGCGCGCCGTCCACCAGGACCGCGCCGACGGCGCGGCCCGGGTTGCGCGAGGCCCAGTGCGCGGCGACGAACGCCCCGTAGGACCAGCCCACCAGCAGGGCCCGCCGCACGCCGCGGGCCGCGAGGACGGCGTCGACGTCCCGGACGGCGGCCTCGAAGGAGTAGTCCGCGGAGCGCTTCGACGTCCGGCCGCGGGCCCGCTCGTCATAGGTGATGTGCCGCAGGCCCGGGCCGAGGTCGGCGAGGACGCGCCGCCAGTAGCCCTGGGTGGCGAACTGGCCGTTGAGGTAGAGCACGGGCAGGCCGGGGCCGCCGGTGTCGGTGGCGGCCAGGGCGGTGTCGTCGACCGGGACCAGGCCGGTCCACGGGGCGGGTTCGGTCGCGGGTGCGGTGCTGTTCGTCATGGTGTCCCCCTTGGACGGGTGTCGGGCCCCGGGACGGGGTCAGAGGCTGCGGGCGGTGATGTCGCCGTGGGAGGTGGTGGCGCGGATGTCGAGCACGGTGGCGCCGTCGTTGCGCAGGGAGTTGGCGACGCGGCCGTGGCCGGTGCCGGCGTCCAGGGCGGCGCAGACCCCGGCGGCGGCGCCGACGGTGATGCTCCCGGACTGGGTGCTCAGCTCGACGGTGCCCCGGTGGGCCTCGGTGACGCGGATGTCGCCCCGGGTGGTGCTGATCCGGGCGGGCCCGCCGAGGCGGCCGACCTCGACGTCGCCGTCGACGGCGCTCAGGTGCAGGCTCGCCGCCTCGTCGACCTTGGTGTGGCGGTACGCGCCGTCGAAGGCGACGTCGCCCAGGCGGCCGACGACGCGCAGTTCGGCGGCCGCGGCCTTGCCCCGTACGGCGGAGCCGGCCGGCAGCTGGACGGTGACCTCCAGGGAGCCGGTGGGGCCGAGCAGCTGGCCGCCGGACGCGGAGGTGACGATCCGCAGGACGCCGTCCTCGTAGGTGACGGCGGTCTGCTCGGCGGCCCGGACGTCGCGGCCCTTGCCGGGCTCGGCGGCCCGGACCTCGACGGTGGTGTCGACGCGCTCGGCGGCGATGAACCGCACGCGCCCGCCGGGGATGTCCAGGACGACGGTGACCGGGGCGGGGGTGGCGAACTTCTGCATGCTGCACTCCTGTGAGGTTTCGTTCCATCGGTGTTTCCGACATTGGAAACGCTACGTTGCTTTCAAGATCCCGGCAACTAGTTCGTTGCGTCAAAGTGGCGTAATAGCAGGTGGATAGCGGGAAACTGTTGCAACGGACGCACGGGTAACGCAACGGACGCCACCCCGATCATTGCAATGGTCTGAAGGTGAACGCTAAGGTGGGGGCCGACCGGGAACCACACGGCCACCACCACCGAGGAGAACGCGATGCCGGGAGGCAGGCTCACCCAGCAGGAACGCCGGCAGATCGCACTGGGGCTGGCCGACAGCCTCCCCTACGCCGAGATCGCCCGACGCCTGGAACGCCCCACCTCGACCGTCACCCGCGAGGTCATGCGCAACGGCGGCCCCGTCGCCTACCGCGCCGACCTCGCCCACCGCGCCACCGAACACCGCGCCCAGCGCCGCCGCCCCGCCCCCACGGCCGGCCCACGGCCCGGCACCCACCCCCACGGCCGCGACGACGAGGCCGTGGCCGCCTACGAGGAACAGCTCACCACCGTCCTCATGGGTTCCGGCCTCAACCGGATGGGCGCCCGCGTGGTCACCTGCCTGTCCACCACCGACGCCGGCAGCCTCACCGCCGCCGAACTCGCCCAACGCCTCCAGGTCAGCCCCGCCTCCATCTCCAAGGCCATCGCCTTCCTGGAGAGCCAGAGCCTGGTACGCCGCGAACGCGACGAACGCCGCCGCGACCGCTACATCGTCGACGACGAGCTCTACTACCAGGCCGTCATCGCCAGCGCCCGCGCCAACGACAGGGTCATCGAGACCGCCCGCCAGGGCGTCGCCGTCCTCGGCCCCGGCACCCCCGCCGCCGTCCGCCTGGAGAACATCGCCCGCTTCCTCGACTTCATCAGCGAAAGCATCGTCCGCGCCGCCGAACAGGCCCGCGAAGTCCTCCACACCAAACCCGCGACTGTTATCAAGGGCGAGGCCTCGGGGTAGGAAGTCGGCCCCGCCGACTTCCTACTCCGAGGCCGTGACGGTCAGGCCGCCCGGCGCAGCGCGGCCTTCTCGATCGTCCGCACCCGCCGCCACGTGTACACCCACGCGTCGATGTCCCGCACCCCGCAGATCTGCAGGAAGTGCCGCACCTTCTCCATCTGCGGAAGGGACGTCGCGTTGAGCATGTCGGAGATCGTGCTGCGCCGCAGGACCTTGCCGTAGGCCGTCTGCCGCTGCTGGTGCAGCCGCGCGCTGCGCTCCTCCAGCCGCCGCAGCGACGGCTCGCCGGCCCAGACCCTGACGTCCTCCAGGCCCGCGACGAACTCCTTCACGGTGGAGAACAGCACGGGATCGGGTTCGCCTGCGGCGGGGACCGGTACGCGCCAGTCGGGGGCGGGCGGCGTCTTGGCGGACGTCTGCGTACGGGGGCGGAGTTCCGCCATCGCTTCCCCGTGAAGAAGCAGCGCGCGCCGGTGGGTGTGATCACCCACCTCCATCGCTTTCAGCAGCGCTCTCATCTTCTCCTCTGTAGGCAGAAGACGTCCCCGGATGATCTCGTGCACGGTGGAGGGGCCCAGGCCGGTTCCGTGTGAGAGATCTTCGAGGGACCGCACGGGTGCGAGGCGGTGGAGTCTCTGCAGTTCGTAGATGAACTCCTCGCGTGCGGTCATCGCCGCCCCCGCACGGCCGTTCCGGAGGCCTCGACGGCGGCGGTGACGATGACGGTCACCAGCGCCTCGACGGCGTACCCGAGGACGATCAGGGCGATGACGCCGGCCAGGGCGACCGCGAGGAACACGGCGGACAGCGCGGCCCGCCGCAGGCCGGAGCCCTCGGCGGGCGGGGTGGCGGGCGGCGGCGTGCGCCGTACCGCGCATCGGAGTTCGAGCAGCACAGTGGTCCCTTCTGAACCCTCAACCCGGACGTGGGGATTGCCGTCCCCTGGGCCACCCGGCGGGTGGTTGGGCCAGATCATGCGCGGCCGCGAGGCGTGGCGCAAGTTCCGGCCGGGGGCGGCAACCGGGCTTCGCAGGCGGTGACTTGACCCGTCTTCGGGACGGGTTCGGACACGCGGACGCCGGCAGTGCGGCGTGGTGTCCGAAGCCGTCCGAGACCGTCCGGGCGCCCTCGGGCAGGTCGCCGGGATCGCGCCTGCTCGGGGCGGTCCGGCGTCCGGGAGTGTCCGAAGCCGTCCGACCGGCTTGGTCGCGGCGCCGCCGGCTGCCACAGTGCAACCCGAGAGCCCTTCCCCTCAACCCGGACGGTCTCCCTGGGCGGAGCGCTGTTGCCGCAGCCCCGCCGTGACGCGGATCACATCGGAGAAGGCCTGCCCCGTCCAGGGAGCAGGCCTTCTCCTCGTCCCCGCCCACCGGTCAGGGTGTCAGGAGCAGCCGCCCGCGCAGGCCTCCGGCCTCCAGGCGGCGGTGGGCGTCGGCGGCGTCGGCGAGCGGGAGGGTGTCGGCGACCCGCAGGGTGAGGCGGCCGTCGGCGGCGAGGTCGGACAGGCGGGCCAGCGCCGGGCCGTCGGCGGTGATCCACACGTTGGCGACCCGGATGCCGCGCAGGGGCACCGGGGCGCTGCCGGCCGCGACCGCGACGAAGGCGCCGCGGCCGCGCACCGCGCCCAGGGCCCGTACGCCCAGCAGGGCGGCGTCGACGGCGCCGTCGACCCCGCCGGGCACCGACTCCCGTACGGCGGCGGCCACGTCGGGTGCCGTGCGCGGCACGAACCACTCGGCGCCCAGGTCGCGCACCAGCGGCTCGTCGTCCTGTCCGGCGAGCGCGACCACCCGCAGGCCGCGCAGGGCGGCCAGTTCGACGGCGAAGCCGCCGACGCCGCCCGCCGCGCCGGTGACCAGGACGGTGGAGCCGGTCGGCAGGTCGAGCAGGTCCAGGGCCTGTAGCGCGGTGAGGCCGTTGAGCGGCAGGGTCGCGGCCTGGGCGAGGGTGGCGCCGGCCGGGGCGGGGGCGAGGGCGTCCGCGTCCAGGACGACGTGCTCGGCGTAGGTGCCGAGGTCGGTGTCCAGGCGGTCGCGCAGGCCCACCACCGGCTGGCCGAGCGAGAATTGGGTCACCTCGGGTCCGACGGCGTCCACCGTCCCGGCCACGTCCCAGCCGATGCCGGTCACCGCGCGCGGGGCCATCAGCCCGGCCCCGGCGAGCACCCCGGAGCGGGTGACCGCGTCCACCGGGTTGACCCCGGCCGCCGCCACCCGCACCCGCACCTGCCCGCGGCCCGGCCGCGGCAGCGCCACCTCCACCAGCTCCAGCACCTCGGGACCGCCGAACTCCCGCACCACCACGGCACGCATCACGACACCCACCCCTCACGAATCGGCAACTCCACCCAACCTAAGGAGAGTTACTCTCCATGGGGAAGGACGTACCCGAAGGTGCGTACCGCACGGAAAGGAGAGTGGGCCGATGCCCACCACGACCGCCGCCCGGCGCCGCGCCGCCGAGGCCGCCGCCTACGACGCCTACCTCGCCTGGTGCCCGGCCCGCCAACTCCTGGACCGGATCGGCGACAAGTGGGTCAGCCTGCTCGTCTCCGCCCTCGCCGAAGGGCCGCTGCGCTACAGCGACCTGCGCCGGCGCCTGGCCGGGGTGAGCGAGAAGATGCTCACCCAGACCCTGCGCGCCCTGGAACGCGACGGCCTGGTCAGCCGCACCGTCACCGCCGGGGTGCCCGCCCGCGTCGACTACGAGCTCACCGGGCTCGGGCACGACCTGCTGCCGCTCGTCCGGCAGATCAAGGACTGGGCGGAGAGCCACATGCCCCAGGTGCTGGCGGCCCGCGCCGCGTACGACGAGGACCACCGGGCACCGGACTGACCCGGGGAGACCGGGGACGGTAGGGGCGCAACCTCCGGCGGGGCGGCTCGTTGGGCGTACGGGTCGAACCGACCGGCCGGGAGCGGGAGTACGCCCCGGCCCTGACGGATGGGGACGTTCATGACCGACACCGACACCGCCGCGGACTCCGCGGTCCGCAGCGGCAGCCCGGACTCCGCGGTGGACCGGGTCGCCGACTTCTTCGGCTCCTACGTCGACGCCGTCTCCGACGGCACCGACGACCTGGGCACCGAACTGCGCGCCCACTACCTCACCGAGGACTTCCGACAGCGGCTGGCGGCCTGGGAGGAGGCCAACCACGCCGACGGCGTGCTGCGCGCCCAGGACGTGCCCACCCGTTGGGAGGTGCGCTACCACGACTCCGGCGCCGGGCACCTGTTCACCACCGTCACGCTGACCTGGGGCACCGGCCCCGACGCCGGGCACACCCGGCTGGCGGTGCAGAGCGACCTGGGCACCAAGCTGATCTCGGACATCGAGGAGGGCTGACCCGCCGTCACGCCGCCCCCGGGGGTCACGCCAGGGCTGCGGCCAGGCGCTCGGGCAGGGTGGCGTACGGGCGGCACTCGACCACGGGCAGCGCGTGGGCGCGGGCCTGGTCGGCGAGCCAGGTGCTGTAGCGGGCGCTGACGGCTGCGCGCTCGGGCTGCGGGCCGCTGTCGGGCTCGCGGTCGGCGTAGTTGGCGCCGATGCTCCGCGGGTCGTCCTCGTGCAGGAAGACCGCGCGCACCCGCCGGCCCTGTTCGGCGGCCTCGGAGGCGGCGCGGGCGGCGGCGGCCGGGGTGAGGTAGTCGCCCTCCACGATCGCGGGCACGTCCACGGTGAGCCGGTTGCGCACGACGCCGAGCAGCGCGTCGTCCAGGGCGTGGGCGGTGGCGATCTGGAGCTCCAGGACGCGGTCGGCGCCCAGCGCGTCCGGGTCGGGCACGGCGGAGAAGTGGTGCAGGCCGGGGTGGCTGTCAGCGTTGGTGGCGGCCTGGAGGGCGGCCACGACGTCGTCGAACTCGACGACGAACGCGCCGTGTCGAACGCGCAGGAGGTCGGCGGCGCGGCTCTTGCCGAGGCCGGAGGCCCCGCCGATCAGCAGGACGTCCCACGGGGTTTCGTCGGTATGCATACCGGCACGGTAAGCGGTTCGGGGTGCGGGTGGGCTCCGGGGGGTGGGGGAGGCGGCCGAGGGCGCGCCTCCCGGCCCGGCCCCCGGCGCCCGGAAGCCGGCCCCGGCCCGGTCCGTGGTCCGCCGCCCGCACCGCCCCCCGGCGCGGGCGGCGGCAGCGAACGGCCGGCAGCGGACGGACCCGTACGGCGGCGTCCGGGTCCGGTCAGGCGCTGTCGCGGCGGGCGGAGCGGCGCACCGCCCAGGGCAGGCCGAACCACAGCACGGCGAAGATCAGCGCGATGCCGCAGGTGATCGGCACCGCGAGCGCCGTGCCGAGGACGACGTCCAGGACCAGCAGCACGGCGCCGGTCAGCGCGGAGGCGAGCAGCAGCAGGCCCACCTGGGCGACGCGGACGGAGACGGCGACGATCCGCTCCTTGCCCGGGTGGCGGTACAGCCCGCGGTGCAGGGCGACGGGGGTGGCCAGGACGGCCGCGGCGACGACCGACAGCAGCAGGGTGGTGACGTAGACGTCCTGCTGGGCGTCGGAGAGCTGGGCGAAGCGCGGGGTGAAGGCGACGCCGAGCAGGAACGCGAAGACGATCTGCACGCCGGTCTGGAGCACCCGCAGCTCCTGCAGCATCGCCACCAGGCGCCGGTCGGCGCGCACGGCCGGGTTCCCCCAGCCGGGCGGGGGAGCGGAGTCGGACCGGTGGCCGGGCGAGGGGGAGTCCGGGGGAGGTGCACTGGTCATGCGTCAGCTTCCCACGGCCCGGCGTCAGGCCCCGCGCGTCGCACCGGGGTCCACGCCCCCGGTGCCGTCCAGGCGCTGCTGCCAGACGGTGAGCAACCCCTGCAGGGCGCCCGCCTCCTCGGGGCTCAGGTGGGCCAGCAGCCGGTGCTCGTTGCGCATGTGCGCCGTGAACGCCTCGTCGATCAGGCGCCGGCCGGCGTCGGTGAGCGCGACCACGCGCCCGCGCCGGTCGTCGGCGGCCGGGCGGCGGGTGACCAGCCCGGCGCGCTCCAGGCGGTCGATCCGCTTGGTCATCGCCCCGGTGGTCACCATCGTGTGCGCGGCCAGCTCGCCCGGGGCCCGCTCGTACGGGGCGCCGGCCCGGCGCAGCGCGGCGAGCACGTCGAACTCGCCCTCGCCCAGGCCGTAGCGCTGGTAGACGAGGGTCAGCTCGGCGGTCAGGCGGGCGGCGAGGCGATGCAGGCGCCCGATGACGGCCTGCGGGGAGACGTCCAGGTCGGGGCGTTCGCGCCGCCACTCGGCCTGGACCCGGGCGACGTGGTCCGCGGCGTCGGTGGGGTCCGCGTGGTCGGCGTGCTGTCCGTGTCCCTGTCCCTGTCCGTGCTCCATGGGCGCCATCCTACCCCCGATAGCTTCCTGGGAAGCTATATTGTCTTCCATGGAAGCCAATACGCGGTGGGTCCTGCTCACCGCCCTCGCCCCCGTCGCCTGGGGCGCCAACTACTGGGTCACCCACGCCCACCTGCCCGCCGACCACCCCCTGTGGGGCGCCGCGCTGCGCGCCCTGCCCGCCGGCCTGCTGCTCCTCGCCCTCGCCCGCCGCCGCCCGCACGGCGCCTGGTGGTGGCGCAGCGCGCTGCTCGGCCTGCTCAACACCGCCGTCTTCTTCGTCCTGCTCTACCTCGCCTCCCAACTGCTGCCCACCAGCGCCGCCGCCACCGTCATGGCCGCCTCCCCGCTGACCATGCTGCTCACCGCCTGGGCACTGGCCGGCCCGCGCCCGCGCCGCGCGCACCTGGCGGGGGCGGTGGTGGGCCTGGCCGGCGTCGCGCTGGCCCTGGCCGGACCGGGGGAGGGCATCGGCTGGGCCGGGCTGGCCGCCTCGGCGGCCGCGATGCTGGTCTCCTCCGTCGGCTACGTGCTGGCCGCCCGCTGGCGCGAGGGCGCCGACCCGCTCGCCGCCACCGCCTGGCAGCTGACCGCGGGCGGCCTGGTGCTGCTGCCGCTCGCCGCCGCCGTCGAGGGCCCGCCCCCGCTGGCGGACGCGCCCACCCTGCTCGCCTTCGGCTACACCACCGTGATCGCCACCGCGCTCGCCTTCGCCTGCTGGTTCGCCGGACTGCGCCACCTGCCGGCCGGCACCGTGGGCCTGCTCGGGCTGCTCAACCCGCTCACCGGCGTGCTGCTGGGCACGGCGCTGGACGGCGACGCCTTCGGGCCGCGCCAGGGCGCGGGGCTGGCGCTGGTCGTGGCGGGCATCCTGCTCGGGCGGCCGCGTGCCGAAACCGCTGTCCGTCCCGCCGCCGAGCCCGCTGCCGAGTCCGCTGCCGGGCGGGCCCGCCCGGCAGCGGACCGGGACCTTGATCTCAAGTCGACTTGAGGTCCTAGCCTCCGTGGTGGGCGACCGGACCGGGTCGCGCCGCGCACGGCGACCCCGAGGAGCCAGGGCCATGACCACCGCCACCACCGCCACCGCCATCGACACCATCGCCGCGAACCTCGCCGCGCTCGAACAGCGGGTCCGGGTCCTCACCGACCGCGCCGAGATCACCGGCCTCATCGACGGCTACCTGCTCAGCCTCGACACGGTGCCCCGCGACGGCGGGCGGTTCGACGAGGCGTGGGCGCGGCGCTACTTCACCCCCGACGTGCGGATCACCACGCCGGTGGGGGACCACGAGGGCATCGACGGGCTGGCCGAGTCCGAGCAGGCGACCCTCGGGAAGTTCGAGCGGACCCAGCACGTGGGCGCCAACCACATGATCGACCTGGACGGGGACCGGGCCGCGGTGCGCTGGAACGCCGTCATGGCGCACGTCCACCTCGCCTCCACCCAGCGGGCGCGCGGCGAGGAGCCCGGCGGCCACTTCGACGTCGGCGGCACGTTCACCGGCGAGGCGGTGCGCACCCCCGACGGCTGGCGCCTGCGGAGCCTGGACGTGCGGGCCGTGTGGACGAGCGGCAGGGGCCCGCTCGTCCTGACCCCGAAGGCCGGGGCGACCCTGCGCGACCTCGCCGGCGGAGCGTGACGGCGGCCCCGGGGCACCGGCCGGGGCGCCACTTGGGCCGGGGCCCCGCCGCTTGCCCGCCGGGCGGATCACGTGATCTGCTGGCGCGAGCATCGCGTGCCGGTGACGGACCGCGTCAGGCATGGAGGTGCGCGACCGAAGGGACCGCCACCCGTGGCCTCCCCCTCCACCGGCCGTACGGCCGCCCTCAGCCTGCAACTCTCCCGCGCGCACCAGGACTTGCGCCGCCGCCTCGCCGACCTGCGCGCGAACCTCGGCCGGCCCCGCCCGGACGGCGGCGACGACCGGCTCCTCACCCACTGTCTGGCCTTCTGCACCGCCCTGACCAACCACCACCAGGGCGAGGACGACGGCTTGTTCGCCCAACTCCTGCGCGAACGCCCCGACCTGGCGCCGACCATCGCCAACCTCGTCGAGGACCACGGCTTCATCACCGGCATCCTCACCCGGGTACGGCACCTCGCCGACCAGGCCGCCGGACGGCCCGACGCCGACCTGGAGGCGATCGGACGCGAACTCGACGGGCTCGCCGCCATCATGGACTCCCACTTCGGCTACGAGGAACGGGCCATCGGCGCCGCCCTGGACGCCGGGGTGCGCGACGACGGCTGGTCCGAACCGGTCCTGCGCTTCCGCGCGCCGCGGGACCCGGCACCGTAGAACCCGCGCACCGTAAAACCCGTCGCACCGTCCGGTCCGCCTTCCCTACACTCGCCACGCGGCCGCGCCCCGACGCGCGGCCCGAACGCGACGACCGTGACGTACGAGACGGGGAGAGGGGGCGGGCGGCCATGCCGAAGCAGAGTGCCGCCGCCCCCTCTCCCGCGTCGCGGTACGAGGTGATCCTGGTGTCCCGCCTCTCCCGGTGCCCGCTGCGCGGCCGGCACCGGAGCAGTGCCGCCACCGTCTGACACCGGCCCGTGAGGCCGTAAGCCCACTGTGTGGCAACGAATCCGACGGTCCGTCGGCACTGCCGAATCGCGCGCCCACCCCACCAGCAGGACCGCCTCGAAAGGCACCCGGGCCATGCGCACCCACACCACCACCGCGAGCACCGCCACCACGAGCAGCACCGCCGCCGCGGCCACCGGCATCGCCGCCGTCCGCAACCTCGGCATCCTCGCCCACGTCGACGCCGGCAAGACCACCGTCACCGAGCGGATCCTCTACCTCACCGGCACCACCCACAAGCGCGGCGAGGTCCACGACGGCACCACCGTCACCGACTTCGACCCCCAGGAACGCGATCGCGGCATCACCATCTTCGCCGCCGCTGTCAGCTGCGCCTGGGCCGGGCACCGGATCAACCTCATCGACACCCCCGGCCACGTCGACTTCGCCGACGAGGTCGAGCGCTCGCTGCGCGTCCTGGACGGCGCGGTGGCGGTGTTCGACGCGGTCGCCGGCGTCGAGCCGCAGAGCGAGTCGGTGTGGCGCCAGGCCGAACGCCACGGCGTGCCGCGCATCGCCTTCGTCAACAAGCTCGACCGGGCCGGTGCCGACCTGGACGCCGCCGTCGACTCCATCCGCGAACGCCTCCACCCGCGCCCGCTGGCCGTCCAACTGCCCATCGGCGCCGAGGAGTCGTTCACCGGCGTCGTCGACCTCGTCCATCTGAGCGCCCTCACCTGGCACGAGGACGGCGCCATGGCGCACGGCCCGGTGCCCGCCCACCTCGAAGGCCCGGCCGCCGAACGCCGCCGCGCCCTGGAGGAGGCCGTCGCCGAACTGCACCCCCGGGCCCTGGAGGAGTTCTGCGCCCACGGAACCGTCGGCGCCGCCACCCTCACCGCAGCCCTGCGCGACCTCACCCGCACCGGCGAGGCCGTCGTGGTGCTGTGCGGCTCCGCCTACCGCAACCGCGGCATCGAACCGCTCCTGGACGCCGCCGTCGCCTACCTGCCCTCCCCGCTCGACGTCCCGCCCACCCGCTCCGCCGACCGTACCCAGCAGCGCGACCCCGACCCCGAACAGCCCCTGACCGCCCTGGCGTTCAAGGTCACGGCCGCCCCCACTGGGCGCCTCACCCACCTGCGCGTGTACGCCGGCACCCTCCACAAGGGAGCCACCGTGCTCGACACCGCCACCGGCCGCCGCGAACGCGTCGCCCGCATCCTCACCGTCCTGGCCGACCGCCACACCGAGACCGACCACGCCCGCGCCGGCGACATCGTCGCCGTCGTCGGCCCCAAGCACACCCGCGTCGGCGCCACCCTGTGCGACCCCGACCACCCGATCCTCCTGGAGGCCCCCGTGAGCGCCGAACCGGTCGTCACCGTCGCCGTCGAGGCCCGCCGCGCCACCGACACCGACAAGTTGGCCGCCGCCCTCGCCCGCCTCGCCGAGGAGGACCCCTCGCTGCGCGTGGCCACCGACCCCGAGACCGGCCAGCGCACCCTGTCCGGCCTGGGCGAACTGCACCTGGAGGTCGCGGTGGAGAAGGTCCGGCGCGACAGCGGGATCGAGGCGGTCGTCGGCCGCCCGCGCGTCGCCCTGCGCGAGGCCCTCGTCGAGGGCGTCACCGGCTTCGTCCACCGCCACGCCAAACAGGACGGCGGCGCCGGCCAGTTCGCCCACCTCGTCCTCGACGTCCACCCCCTGCCGGACGGCGCCGAAGCGGAGTTCGCCTTCGCCTCCACCGTCACCGGCGGCCGGGTGCCGCGCGAGTACGTGCAGGCCGTCGAGGCGGGCTGCCGCGACGCCCTGGCCGAAGGACCGCTCGGCGGACACCCGGTCACCGGCGTCGCCGTCACCCTCACCGACGGGGCCACCCACCCCAAGGACTCCTCCGAGCTCGCCTTCCGCACCGCCGCCCGCCTCGGCCTGCGCGAGGCCCTGCGCGCCTCGCGGATGCACCTGCTGGAACCGGTCGCGGAGGTGACGGTCACCGTGCCCGAGGACGCGCTGGGCACCGTCCTCGGCGACCTCGCCGCCCGCCGCGGCCACGTCCGCTCCACCGACCCCGACCCCGGCCCCGGCGCCACCGCCCGGGTGGGCGCGCTGGTCCCGCTCGCCGAACTGTTCGGCTACGCGGGCCGCCTGCGCGGCCGCACCCAGGGCCGCGGCACCTTCACCACCCGCCCGGCCGGCTACGCCCCCGCGCCCACGCCGGCCGGCTGAGCCCGCCGCCCGGCCCCGCCGTCCCCGCGGCGGGGCCGGGCCCGCCTTCCCACGGCGGGGCCGGCCCCGTTACAGCGCCCCGGCGTCGGCCGCCGCCCACGCCGACGGGTACAGCGGACGCCAGCCCAGCTCCCGGCGCGCCGCCGCCGTCGACACCTGCCCCTCCCACGGGTCGAACGGAGCCTCCGGCGAACCACCGGGGTGGACCCGCCCGTTGAGCGTGTACAGGTCCCAGGCCGTCAGCGGCGCGTCGTCGCCGACGTTGTACGTGCGCCCCTCGACGCCGGGCACCGTCACCGCGCGCCACAGCGCCCGCGCCACGTCCGCGTGGTGCACCACCGCCAGGCGCTGGTGCGCGGGCCAGTGCGCCGCCCAGTTCAGCGACTGCGCCAGGTGCGGATCGCCGTCCCCGTACACGAACGCCAACCGGGCCACCACCAGCGGCAGTTCGTCCCCGAGCGCGCGCAGACCCTCCTCCGCCCGCGCCTTGGACGCCGCGTACACCCCCCACGCCGGATCCGGCGCCGTCCGGTCGCCCTCCACGGCGGGGCGGCCCAGCCCCCGCCCGTACACCAGGTTGGTACTGGTGTGGACGAACCGCGCGACCCCGGCCTTCGCCGCCTCCCTCCCCAGTGCCACCGCCGCGTCCCGGTTGACCGCCCACGCCGTCTCGTCCGGCACCCCGCGCAGCGCCGCCGCCACGTTCAGCACCACATCGGCCCCGTCCAACGCCCGCGCCCGGTCGCCCTGTTCGCACAGGTCGCCGACCACCACCTCCACCCCGTCCAGGCCCCGCGCCCTCGCCGCGTCGCGCACCAGCACCCGCACCGAGGAGCCCTCCGCCCCCGCCCACCGCACCAGCCGCGGCACCAGCCGACTGCCCACCGAACCCGTCGCGCCCGTCACCAGGATCTTCGCCATCGCCCGTCTCCTCCAGGGAGTTGCTTCCTCCGACGCCCACCACCCTGCCCGCGGCGCGAGGGGCGCGGCAGAGACCTCCCGATCCAGGGACCGCCGATCCCCGGCTGGGGCCACGGGGCGCCCGGGCGGGCTCCCGGCCGCCGACACCCGCCGACGCCCGCACCGACCGCCGACGCCCGCACCGGCCGCCGGGAGCCAGGTCAGCGGACGGCGGGCTCCCGCGGGCCGGGGCGGTCGTCACCGTAGGCGCCGGCCATGGGGGAGGAGCCGGTGGTGAGGAAGTCGTGGATCGCCACCAGGTAGACGGCGCGCTCCACGGTGCCCTCGCCACCCGTGTCGAGGGCGTCGAACGCGGCCGCGGCCCCCTCCGGCGGGTTGCCGCTCGCCGCGCGCAGCCGGGCGAACTCCCCTCGGGTCACACGCCCGTCGCCGTCGCCGTCGGCGAGGTCGAACAGCGAGCCGAGCGCAGGCCGACAGGTCTCCTCGAAGGCCTCGTGACCGGCCCAGGCGCGGTACTCCTCGAAGGTGACGCCGCCGTCCCCGTCGCCGTCCATCTGCCGGAAGACCTCCTCGTGGGTCGCGCGGGCCGCGGCCACCAGCGGGTCGTACGGGCCGCGCCCGAACGCCGAGGCCGCCCGGTCGACCCGGGCGAGGTACTCGTCGTGGGAGATCACGCCGTCGCCGTCGGTGTCCAGCATCGCGAAGATACGGCGCTTCGCCTCGTCCGACATCCCGTCACCATCCGTTCTCACAGGGGAAGTTCTGCCGGTCCACGCTACCGGCGGGACGCGCGCGGGCCGGGAAGGCGCGGCACGGGAGCGGGCGCCATCCCGGCAGCCGGGGACCGGCGATCCCTGGCTGCGCCACGCCCCGGCGGGCCATGCTGGGGGCATGATCGACCGAACGGCGCTGGCCGACTTCCTCACCCGGGCCCGGGCCCGGCTCACCCCCGCCGACCTCGGGCTGCCACCCGGGGCGCGGCGGCGCACACCCGGACTGCGCAGGGAGGAGGTGGCACAGGTCGCCGGGCTGTCCGTCGACTACTACGCGCGCCTGGAACAGCGCCGCGGCCCCCAGCCCTCACCGCAGCTGCTCGCCGCCCTGGCCCGGGCCCTGCGGCTGAGCGAGGACGAACGCGACCACCTGTTCCGCCTCGCCGGGCACGAGCCCCCGCGCCGGCACGGCCCGCTCGGCCACGTGCGCCCCGGACTGCTGCTCATCCTCGACCGGCTGCACGACACGCCCGCCCAGGTGGTCTCCGACCTCGGCGACGTCCTCGCGCAGAACGCCATGTCGGCCGCCCTGTTCGGGGACCACACCGCCCTGGCACCCGAGCGCCGCAACCTCCTGCTGCGCTGGTTCACCGACCCCGACACCCGCACGCTGTTCCCCGCCGAGGACCACGAGGACCTCGCCCGCGCCCACGTCGCCGCCCTGCGCGCCGCCCGCACCGCCCGCCCCGGCGACCGCCGCGCCGCCGAACTCCTCGACGAACTCCTCGCCGACAGCGGCGAGTTCACCGCCCACTGGGAACGCCACGAGGTCGCCCGGCGGCGCAGCGGCCGCAAACGGCTCCTGCACCCGGTGGTGGGGCCGCTGGACCTGGAGTGCGAGGTGCTGGCCGCCGGCGGCGAGGACCAGCTGCTGCTGGTGCACACCGCCGCGCCCGGCAGCGACTCCGCCTCCCGCCTGGAACTGCTGCGCGTCGTCGGCGCCCCCGCCCCCGCCTGACGCCCGCACCGGCATCGGAAGGCCCCGCTGCGCGACGAGGCGGGCCGGGGCCCGTAGGCTGGGCCGGGCCGTGACGGCACAGACCGTCACCAGAGCGCACAAAGCGACCGACCGACAGATCGACCGACCGACAGATCGACCGATCGACCGATCGCCAGAGACCGACAGAAGCGGGCAGGCAGGGGCACATGCAGTTCGACGACCAGGGCGACCTCGACACCTCGCAGGTGGACGACCGGCGCGGCATCCCGGGCGGGAAGGTCGCCATCGGCGGCGGGGCCGTGGGCCTGCTCGCGGTGCTGTTCGCGGTCGTCCTCGGCGTCGACCCGCAGCTGCTGGGCCTGTCCTCCGGCTCCGGCTCCTCCAACTCCTCCACCGGCACCCGCACCGCCGGCGAGGTGCAGCAGGCCTGCAAGACCGGCGCCGACGCCAACAAGCGCCAGGACTGCCGGATCGTGGCCGTCACCAACAGCCTCCAGGAGTTCTGGCGCACCGAGCTGCCGCGCGCCGCCAAGATCCCGTACAAGAACGCCGAGACGGTGCTGTTCACCGGCCAGGTCTCCACCGCCTGCGGCCCGGCGACCTCGGCGGTGGGCCCGTTCTACTGCCCCGGCGACAAGAAGGCCTACTTCGACCTGGGCTTCTTCAACGAGCTGTCCGCCCGCTTCGGCGCCAAGGGCGGCCCGTTCGCCGAGTCCTACGTCGTCGCCCACGAGTACGGCCACCACATCCAGACCCTCACCGGCGCCATGCAGAAGGTCGGCAACGACCGCCAGGGCGCCGCCAGCGGCTCGGTGCGCCTGGAGCTGCAGGCCGACTGCTACGCCGGGGTGTGGGCGCACCACGCCACCACCACCCCGCAGGCCTCCACCGGCCGTCCGCTGATCGCCTCGCTCACCGACCAGGACATCGCCCAGGGCCTGGACGCGGCCGCCGCGGTCGGCGACGACCGCATCCAGCAGCAGGCCACCGGCCGGATCAACCCGGAGGCCTGGACGCACGGCTCCGCCGAGCAGCGCAAGGCCTGGTTCACCACCGGCTACCGCGGCGGCGACTTCGCCCAGTGCGACACCTTCTCGGCCGCCAAGCTGTAGCACCACCGCCCGCGAGGACCGGCCGCGACGTCCGCCCGCGGGCCCGTCGTCAGAAGCCCCGCTGCGCCTGCCCGCTCCGCGCCCAGTCCCAGCCCGCGATCGCCTCGCGCAGCCGGATGGCGCCGGCGGGCAGGCGCGTGTCCGAGGCCCAGAACAGGGTCAGGGAGCGCCGGCAGTCGGGGTCGTCGACGCCGACCCACACCAGCGGCAGGCGGGTGGCGGTGCGCCGGGAGAGCGCGGGCACCAGGCCGATGCCCAGGCCCGCGCTGATCAGCTCGGCGATGGCGCCGGCCTCGTCGCTCTCGCAGACGATCCGCGGCTCCAGGCCGCGGGCGGCGAACAGCCGCTCCAGCAGGCGGCGCTGCCAGTGCCCGGGGCGGGCGGCGATGAACGGCTGGTCGGCGAGGTCGTCGACGCCGACCGCGGTGCGCCCGGCCAGCGGGTGGCCGGGGGCGACGGCCAGCCCCACCTCCTCGTCCAGCAGCAGCACCGACTCCAGGCCCTCGGCGGTGATCGGCTGGGAGACGACGGCGAGGTCGACGTCCTGGGCCCGCAGCCGCCGGGCCGTCTCCCGCGCGGGCAGCTGGTGCAGTTCGACCTCCACTCCCGGGTGGCCGCGCTTGAACGCGGCCAGCGGCCCGCTGAAGGCCAGGAAGGTCTCCGAGGCCAGCCGCACCGTGCCCAGCCCCTGCCCGGCGGCCTCCGCCACCGCCCGCCGGCCCGCCTCCAGCTCGCCGAGCGAACGCTCGACGTAGCCGCGGAACAGCTGCCCGGCCGCGTTCAGCCGCAGCCGCCCGCCGCGCTCGAACAGCGGGGTGCCCAGCTCGGCCTCCAGTCGGGCGATGGAGCGGCTCAACGACGGCTGGGCGACGCGCAGTTCCTCCGCCGCCCGGCTCAGGTGCTCCAGCCGCGCCACCGCCAGGAACTGCGCGAGCGTGTTCAGGTCCACGAAAGCCCCCATGCCCCAGCGGTCATAACGCCATAGCACTATTGATCTTAGACAGGATAGCCGGGCGGACATAGCGTCAGGGGCGGGCCGCACACCGCCCGCAGCGGTGCGCCGGCCCGGATGCCCTGTACGAGGAAGGACCCCGCGCCATGGCCACCGCCGCCCACCAGACCCCACCGGAGCCCGAGGCCCGGTCCGCCGCAGGGGAGCGGACCGGGCCTCGGGCGGGGATCGACCCGGGGGAGCGGACCGGGCCCGCCGGACGGACCCTGCGCGCCGTGGCCGCCGTCCACACCGCCGCCGCCTTCGGCCAGCCCGTCTTCGCCGGCGTCTACCTCAGCGGCGACTACGACGCCCTGGGCTGGCACACCGTCGGCGCCAACGCCGTCACCGCCCTCGGCTACCTGCAGCTGGTCGCCGCCCTCGTGGTGTGGATCCGGCTGCGCCGCTCCTGGCCGGCGGCCGCCACCCTCGCCGCGGTCGCGGCCGAGACCGCGCAGTACGTCGCCGGAACGGAAGGCGCCCTGTGGCTGCACCTGCCGCTGGGCGTGGCGACCATCGCCGGCCTCGCCGTGCTCGCCATCGCCCTGTGGCGCACCCCGCTGCCCCCGCGCCGGCCCCTCCGCCGGGAGGACGACGACCGTGCCTGAACCCCACGTCAACCTGACGCGCCGTCAAATCCTCGGCATCGGCGGAGCGTTCGGCCTGCTCACCACCGCCTCGCTGGCCGGCGCCGCCGCCCTCGCCCGCCGCCCCGCCACCACCGGCGCCGAACTGCGCACCGCCGCCGCCCTGCCGCCCCCCTACCAGGTGCCGCTGCCGCTGCCCGCCGTCGCCAGGCCCGTCTCCACCGACGGCGGCAGCGACCGCTACGAGATCGTCCAGCGCGAGACCAGCGCCGAGATCCTGCCCGGCCTGCGCACCCCGCTGTGGACGTACGGCGGCTCCTTCCCCGGCCCCACCATCGAGGCCCGCCGCGGCCGGCCCGTCACCGTCACCCACCGCAACGAACTGCCGGTGCCCACCGTCGTCCACCTGCACGGCGGCCGCACCCCCGCGGACTCCGACGGCTACCCCACCGACCTCGTCCTGCCCGCCGCCTGGCCCCAGGCCCCCCAGACCATGCCCGGCATGCCCGGCATGGACAGCGCGGGCGGCCACGGCGGCGGCACGGGCATGGCCGACCCCCGCGCCGTCACCAGCCGCCTGCGACGCGACTACACCTTCCCCAACGACCAGCGCCCCACCCTGCTCTGGTACCACGACCACCGCATGGACTTCACCGCCCCCGCCCTCTGGCGCGGCCTCGCCGGCCTGCACATCGTGCGCGACGACGCCGAGGACGCCCTCGGCCTGCCCGCCGGCCCCCACGAGATCCCCCTGATGATCACCGACCGCGCCTTCACCGCCGACGGCGCCCTGACCTACCCCTCCCTCGACCCCGCCCTGCGCGACCGCCCCGGCGTCACCGAACCCCACCTCGCCGGCGTCCTCGGCGACGTCGTCCTCGTCAACGGCGCTCCCTGGCCCGTCCACGAGACCGACGCCGCCCGCCACCGCCTGCGCCTGCTCAACGCCTCCAACGCCCGCCACTACGAACTCGAAGCCCGCACCGAGGACGGCCGCCGCCTCGACCTCGTCCAGATCGGCGCCGACCAGGGCCTGCTCACCGCCCCCGTCACCCACCGGAGCCTGCCCGTCGCCCCCGCCGAACGCTACGACCTCGTCGTCGACTTCGCCGCCGCCCCCGTCGGCTCCCTGGTCCGGATCGTCAACCGCCTCGGCACCGGCCGCACCCGCGACGTCATGGCCTTCCGCATCGCCCGCCCCGCCCCCGCCGACGACAGCCGCATCCCGCCCCGCCTCGCCACCGACCTGCCCGACTGGCGGCGCGAAGACGCCGTCCGCACACGGGACTTCGCCTTCCGCGCCGGCCGCATGAACGGCGGCCACGGCTGGCTCATCGGCGGCCGCCCCTTCGACCCCGCCCGCACCGACGTCACCGTCCCCCTCGGCGACACCGAGATCTGGCGCCTGATCGCCGACGTCCACCACCCCGTCCACCTCCACCTCGTGGGCTTCCGCATCCTCACCCGCGGCGGCAGACCCCCACTGCCCCACGACGCCGGCCTCAAGGACACCGTCTCGCTGCGCCCGGGGGAGTCCGCGGAGATCATCACCCGCTTCGACGGCTACCGCGGCCGCTACCTCTTCCACTGCCACAACGCCGAGCACGAGGACATGGGAATGATGGCCAACCTGGAAGTCGTCTGATCCCTTTCACCCCTGTTCGGGGTGATCCGCCGGAACTGCCGGACCTTCACGGCTCTCGCACCGGATGATCACTCTGCTGCCGGAATCCCGACCCCCGCCGTACGGGGCGGTCCACTCCAATTCCCTTCGCACACCCCCCGAGCAGCGAAAGGCCACCACCCCCATGACCCGCCCCGACGACCACCCCACGCCCGACCGGATGCTGCGCGAGGCCGCCTCCCGCCTGGACCGGCGCCGCTTCCTCACCGTCACCTCGGCCGCCGCCGCGCTCGCCTTCAGCGTCAACCTGCCCTCCGCGCACGCCGCCGACAACGAGATCGCCCCGCGCGCCATCGGCGACGATCCCTTTACCCTCGGCGTGGCCTCCGGCGACGCCACCTCCGACGCCGTCGTGCTCTGGACCCGCCTGGCCCCCCGCCCGCTGGAGCCCGGCGCCGGCCTGCCGCCCACCGGCTCCGTCCGGGTCGGCTGGGAGATCGCCCGCGACGAGAAGTTCCGCCGCGTCGAGCGCCGCGGCACCGCCCGCGCCCACGCCGAGTTCAACTACGCCGTCCACGTCGACGTCGACGGCCTCGACGCCGCCCGCACCTACTGGTACCGCTTCACCGTCGGCACCTGGGCCAGCCCCGTCGGACGCACCCGCACCGCCCCGCCGCGCGGCCGCAAGCTCGACAGCGCCCGCATCGCCTTCGTCTCCTGCCAGGCCTACGAGGACGGCTACTTCACCGCCTTCCGCCACCTCGCGGGCGAGGACCTGGACGCCGTCTTCCACGTCGGCGACTACATCTACGAGTACGGCATCGACGCCGCCGGCGGCGACCGCAAGTACACCGACCGCACCCTCGCCGCCCACTTCAACCACGAGACCACCACCCTCGAGGACTACCGGCTGCGCTACTCCCTCTACAAGAACGACCCCGACCTCCAGGCCGCCCACGCCGCCCACCCCTGGTACGTCACCTGGGACGACCACGAGGTCGAGAACAACTACGCCGCCGGCATCCCCGAGAAGAACCAGGACCCGGCCCCCTTCGTCGCCCGCCGCGCCGCCGCCTACCGCGCCTACTGGGAGAACCAGCCGCTGCGCATGCCCCAGCCCCGCGGCACCGAACTGACCCTCTACCGGCGCGTCCACTACGGCCAGCTGGCCCAGTTCGACATCCTCGACACCCGCCAGTACCGCGACGACCAGGCCAACGGCGACGGCTGGCAGTACCCCACCCCCGAGTCCGACGACCCCAAGCGCACCCTCATGGGCGCCACCCAGGAACGCTGGTTCGCCGACGGCCTGCGCCACTCCAAGGCCACCTGGAACGTCATCCCCCAGCAGGTCGTCTTCTCCCGCCGCAAGAACACCACCGCCGAGCGCTCCAAGCTCTCCATGGACGCCTGGGACGGCTACCCCGCCGCCCGCGAGCGCTTCCTGAAGGCCGTCGACCAGTCCGGCGTCAAGAACCTGGTGCTGCTCACCGGCGACGTCCACGTGGCCTACGCCCTGGACGTCAAGCGCGACTTCAACGACCCCAACTCCCGCACGGTGGGCGTGGAGTTCGTCGGCACCTCGATCAGCAGCGACGGCGACGGCGAGGAGAAGCCGTCCAACTGGGGCAACCTCATGGCGGCCAACCCGCACATGAAGTTCTACGACGGGCGCCGCGGCTACACCGTGCTCACCCTGGACCGCCACCGGGCCCGCGCCGACTACCGCGTCGTCTCCCACATCACCCGCCCCGGCGGCACCCTGTCCACCGCCGCCTCCTTCACCACCGAGGCCGGCAACCCGGGCATCCGCCCGGCCTGACAGGGCTCTTGGCCCCCCGGTCCCGCCGCCTTGAGGGAGGCGGCGGGACCGGGTGCCGCTCAGGCGCCCCGGACGAGGCGTTCGACGACGGCCGCGGCCTGCTGCGGGTGCTCCTCCAGCCAGGCGTCCAGGTGGCATCGGACGGCCTCGGCGACGCAGGCGCGCACGGCGACCCGAAGGCCGAGGCCCGCGTCGTCGGCCGCGAGGACGACACCACCGACGGCGAGAACGCCTGCCGCAAGTACCCCACCGCCGACGGCTACTTCACCTCCAAGCACGGCAGCGACAAGTACACCCTCTGCCTGCAGAGCCTGGAGACCCCCAAGCAGCCGAAGCCGACCACCATCCTCGGCCCCGTCAACCCGTAGCGAGGCGCCGCCCCGGGTCCCTCGCCGCACTCGGTCGGCCGAGCCTTCGCCGAACGGCCCGGCGCCGGGCCGTTCGCTGTCACCGGGGGCGGTGGGCAGGGGAGTTGGGGGTGTATGTTCGCACCCAGCCGTCCAGAAGGGCGAAGGCCATGGGGATCTCCACGCACGCGATGGTGCCGCCGCTCCTGGTGGCCGCACTGGTCCTGCTCGCCGTCAGACTGGCCCGACGGCACCGCGGCGGTGCGCCCGTAGCGCTGCTGCCACGGTCACGTCCGGCCCGCGCCGTCGCAGCGGCTGTCATCGCCCTGGTGATGCTCTCCGGAGCGCTGACCGGAGACCCCTGGTCGGCGGTCGTCCCCGCCCTCACGCTCGGCGGCCTGACCGGCGCCCTCGTGGACCTCCGCTACGGCTCCCCGCGCTGACGCCCGCCCGCGGCGCTGCCCGGGCGGTTCGTCAGGAGGCGGACGGCTCGATCTCCCCGGCGAAGACGATGACCTGGTCGATGAGGCTCCGCCGCAGATGGACGACGTCCGTTCCCGCCAGGCGGGGGCCTCCGTCCGGGGTGGTGAAGACCCACTGGTAGCGGGCCCACTCGCCGGGCATGTCCACCGCCGAGCAGCGCGTCATCGTGCCGGTTCCCGCCGGGTGGCGCCGGATGTCCAGCACGAACTGCTCGACCGCCGCGATTCCCTCGCTGCGGCCCAACGGCCCCCAGAAGACCACGTCGGAGGTCAGGGCCTGGGAGAGCAGGGCCGTCACATAGGTGTCGTCCGAGGCGTTGAACGCGGAGATGAACGTGTCGATCGCGGAGCGTGCCGTCTCTTCCTGCATACCCCAGTAATACCAGCCGCTGCGCGTACGGATCAGGAAGAGGGCGAGCACCAAGGACGGCAGCACCCACGCGGCACCCCGTGCCGCCCGGGCTTCCGCCCTTGATCCGTACGCCGCCGCCCCGGTTTCGAAACCGGGGTGGCGCTGGACCCAGTGGGTGACCAACCGGCTTTCCACGGAGGACTCGGCGGTCCGTCCCGTGATGGGACCGCATGCGCCGCACGCCCGCCGGAACCGCGCCGCCGGGCTCCCCGCCCGCGCAAATCCCCGGTGGGGAGCGGTACATGGCCTCCAGGGTGTTCGCAAGGGTTCCGGCACGGGGCGGAGCGGCACACGCCTCCGGGCTCAGCGGCAGGTGGCAAGGCCGCCCGGGTGCGGGCCGGCCGCCCGGGCGGCCCGCAGCGCCGCCCGGGCACGGGCCGCGCCGGGGCGGGTGGCCGCCTCGCCGCCGCCGACCGCGACGGGGCGGGGGGCGAGGCCCGCGCAGGGGCCGCAGACGCCGGGTTCGGGCACCGGGTCGTGGCACGCCGCGCACTCGGCGTACCGAAGTGCCCCGGTCCGTACGGTGCTTGGGGCGGGCGGCAGCTTGTGCTCCAGGCGGTGGCGGAGGACGGCGACCGCCGAGTGCATCGGGGCGGGCAGGCCCGGCAGCAGGGCCTGGGCGAGGTCGGCGGCGGTGCTGCCGCGTTCCAGCCACCGGGCGACCAGGGGCGCGAGTGCGCGGGCTTCGGCCTCGCCCAGGCGCAGGCGCGGCTCGGGGCGGATCACCCGGAACAGCGTGGCGACCGCCTCGCGGAGCTGCTCGTCGGACGGCCCGCCCGGCCGCCCGTCGGGCGGTTCGACGGGCGATTCGGCGGGGAGGGTGGGTTCTTGGTGCCGGTCCTTTGAAAGGGTGTCAGCGCGGCCGGTGCTCGCTCCACCGGGGGCCGGGCGGGTGGCACTCGGTGCTGCGGCTCGAGGGACGTCGTAGACGTGGGTCTCGGTGATGATCGTGCCGTCGGGCAGGCGGATCTTCTCGACCCGGTAGTACCCGGCGTCGGCCAGCTCCTTCAGGGCCCTGCGGACCGCGCCGCGCCCCTGGGGGCTGGTGTCGGCCATGTGCCGGCCGTCCTCGCGCCAGCCGTCGGGCCGGGAGAGGAGGTCCGCGAGCAGGCCCCGGGCGGTGTAGGAGAGCCGTCGGTACTGGAGTACGGCGTTGGGCAGCACGGTGAAGTCGCGCACGGGGGCGCTACGATGGACGCGCATCGGGAGGTTGGACTCCTGTTGCCGGACCCCGGGGTGTTAGCGCACCGCCGGGGTCGCCTGTTTTCGGTTGGATTACGGAACGTACCACAACGGTCACGCACAGAACGGGCGTTCGCGACAACTGCCCCGGCCGGGGCCCTTCGTCACCCGGCGTCAGCCGGGGGTGCCCGGGCGGTGGACGCTGAGGTCGCCGTAGGAGCGCAGGGCGCCGGCCGGGTCGCCGGGCTTGTCCCGCAGGACGGCGTCCAGGAAGGCGAGGGTGGCCGCGGCGACGGTGCGCGGGCCCCCGGTGCGGCCCAGGGTGCCGACGAGCGAGGGCACCGGCGGCAGGTACAGGGGGCCGTCCATGAAGGTGAGGTGGGCGGCGCCGGGGACGGTGAGCCGGTAGCTCGGCGCGGTGCTGGAGTCGAGCGCCTCGGTGAGGCGGGGCAGGTAGCGCGGGTCGCTGTCCGGGGTGATGGCCTGGGTGAGCGCGAGCGTCGGCCGGGCGAGGGCGGGCGCGGTGGGGCCGTGGGGGTAGCCGTCCAGGTCGACGACGGCGGCGAAGCGGCGGTCCTGACGGGCCGCCTGCAGGGCGGCGGCGCCGCCCATGGAGTGGCCGGTCACCGCGACCCGGCCGGTGTCCAGGCGTCCGGTCAGCGGGTCGGCGATCCCGCCGCGCTCCAGGGCGTCCAGCTGGGTGAGGACGAAACCGAGGTCGCCGGCCCGGACGGCCGTCCAGCCGGCCGCCAGCTCGTCGTCCCTGTCCCGGTCGCCGCTGGAGGCGGTCTCGGTGCCGATCGTCCGGCCGTCGGCGAGGACGACGGCGGCGGAGTCGTACGGGTGGTCGAGGGCGGCCACCACGTAGCCGTGGCTGGCCAGTTCCTCCGCCCACGCGGTGTTCTGGGTGCGCACCCCGCCCGACCCGGGGGAGAACAGCACGACCGGGAACCGCTCGCCGCCGCCGGCCACCGGGGCGTCGAAGACCGAACGGCTGCGGGCGCGCGGGACACCGTCGACCAGGAAGCCCGGCAGGCCGACGCCCCGGGCGAGGGCCCCGGAGACGGTGCGCGCCTCCTGCGCGGTGCGTCCGAGGTACTGGGCCCGCTGCGCGCCCGCGGGGATCTCCCCTGCGGGGTACCAGAGTTGGACCACGACGGTGCGCAGGTCGTTCGGGTCGGCGGTGAAGGTCTCGGGGCGGTGCGGATCGGTCCACTGCACCACGCGGGTGCCGACCGCGAAGCCGCCCGACGGCTCGGGGAACACCGGGACGGGAAAGGCCCAGGCGGCCACCGGGCCCGTGGCGATCAGGCCGACGCAGGCCGCCGACCCCGGCAGCGCCAGCCACCAGCGGGCCCGCCACGCCGGCCGTCCGGTACGGCGGCGCAGCGGTCGCAGCAGGGGAGCGAGGGCGAACGGCGAGGCGAGGGCGGCGCCCGCCAGGACCGGCAGCAGCTGCCAGCGGATGCCCGCCGCGCCCAGCGCGATCGCGGACAGTACGAGGACCGCCCCCGCCGCGATCGTGGCGCGCGGGCGGGCGGCGGGGGGCAGCCAGCGGGCCGTCACCAGCGCGAGGGCAGCCAGCAGGGCGAGGATTTCCAGGGGGGACATGGGCAGTCCCGGGATGATCTCGGTCACCTGGCCATGCTCGGCGCCGGGCGCGCGCCGCCGCATCGGCCACCGGTCGCCGCCGTGTGCCACCGGGGGAGCGGTCCGCGGCGGTCCGGGTACGACCGCGGTGGCAGCAGGGCGGGCCGGAGCGGCGGGCGCGCTGCGACCACGGGAGGTGGCGGGACTCCTCCTGCGGTCGTATGCCGGCGCGGGGCGATCAGACGGTGGGATCATGCGCCGCGCGGGGCCGGCGGCCTACCGTGACAGGGCCGCGGTACGTGCCGGGGCGGCGGCACGCACCCGGGCCGCGCAGGCGTACGGTCCCCGTGCCCGACGTGCCCGACGTGCCCGACGTGCCCGACGTGCCGGACGTGCCGGACGTGCCCGACGTGCCGGACCCGGGGCCGCCTTGACGCCGAATCGACAGGGACGTGCGATGACCGAGGCGGCCGCCGAACCCGGCCACGCCCACCGGAACCAGGCGCCCGTGCGCGTCCGCGTGCGGGCCCGGTGGGCGAGGACGGCCGCACGGCTGACCGGCTACGCCGACCTCGCCTGCGCACGAGCCGCACGAGCCGCGCGACCGCTGAGAGCCGCCGCGCGCTGGCGCTCCCGGCTGCCGCCCACGGCGTGGGACGCCCTGCTGGCGACGCTCCTGCTCCTCAACGTCGCGACCACCCGCGCACCGCACGAGCTGCCGGTGGCCGCGGCCCTCGCCGCCGCCCTCACCCTGCCCCTGCTGTGGCGGCGCCGGGCCCCGCGCACGGTGTTCGCCGCCGTGGCGGCCGCGGCCCTCGTCCAGTGGCTGGCCGATGTCCAACTGCCCGCCGACGTCGCCCTGTTGGTGGCCCTCTACACGGTGGCAGCGAACTCGGGCCGGCGCGGCACCCTCGTCGCCGGCGCCGTCGTGGAGGCCGGGGCGCTGCTGGCCTGCCTGCGCTGGTCGACGGACGGCGCGTTCCTGACCCCCTTCGTCGCGGTCACCGCGCTGGCCGTCGCCGCCGCCGTCCTCGGCGTGAACGTGCGCACCACGCGCGCCTACCTCGCCGCCCTGGAGGAGCGGGCCGCACGCCTGGAACACGAACAGGAGCAGCAGGCGCGACTGGCCGCCGCCGAGGAACGGACGCGCATCACCCGGGAGATGCACGACATCGTCACCCACAACCTGTCCGTCATGGTCGCGCTCACCGACGCCGCCGTCTACGCCCAGCACCGGTCGCCCGACAAGGCCACCACCGCGATGCTCCAGATCTCCGAGACCGGCCGGCAGGCCCTGACCGACATGCGCCGCTCGCTGGGCGTCCTGCGCACCGACGAACCGGACGCGCGGCGCCACCCGCTGCCCGGCATCGCCCAACTGGCCGCCCTCGCCGACCAGATGGGCGCCGCCGGGCTGCCCACCGGCCTCGACGTCCACGGCGGCCACGCCCACATCCCCGCCACCGCCCAACTCACCGTCTACCGCCTGGTACAGGAAGCCTTGACCAACACCCTCAAGCACGCACCCGCCGGCACCCGCGCGACGGTCCGGATCCACTGCGCGGCCGCGACCGTCACCGTGGACGTCACCGACACCGGCCCCCACCCGCCCCAGCCCGCCACCGCCACCGCTGCCGTCGTCGTACCGCCCGGCCACGGCATCCCCGGCATGCGCGAACGCTCGGCCGCCTACGGGGGCACACTGCACGCCGGACCGCTTCCCGACGGCGGCTGGCGGGTCCACACCCGCCTCCACCTCGACAGCGCCGGAGCGCCGCCCGCATGACGATCCGCATCCTGATCGCCGACGACGAAGCACTCCTCCGGATGGCCTTCAGCACCGTCCTGGAAGCCCAGCCCGACATGGCACCGGTCGGCGAAGCCGCCGACGGCGCCCAGGCCGTACGCCTCGCCCGCGAACTGCGCCCCGACGTCGTCCTCATGGACGTCCGGATGCCCGGAACCGACGGCATCGAGGCGACCGGGCAGCTCATCGCGGCCTGCCCGCAGAGCAGAGTGCTCATCCTCACCACCTTCGACCTGGACGAGTACGCCTTCGCCGGACTCAACGCCGGAGCCTCCGGCTTCCTGCTGAAGAACGCCCGCCCCGAGGAACTCCTCACCGCGATCCGCAACGTCGCCGCGGGCGACGCCGTACTCTCCCCGCGGATCACCCGCCGCCTCCTGGACAACCTCCGCCCGCACATCCCCGACGGCCGCGACCCCGACCACGAGGAGCGGCTGAACCGGCTCAGCACCCGCGAACGCGAGGTACTCGTCCAGGTCGGCCGCGGCCTGTCCAACACCGAGATCGCCGCCACCCTGCACCTCGCGGAGGCCACCGTGAAGTCCCACCTGGGCCGCATCCTCCACAAGCTCGAACTCCGCGACCGCATCCAAGCCGTGGTCCTCGCCTACGAAACCCGCCTCATCCACCCGACATGACCCGCCCCCCGGTTGCCGGGCCGCGCCCCTGGCAGTGGAGCCGGCTGGAGGCGTGCGGCGCGGACACCGAGCCGCTCCGGGCGGTGTCCACCACCCCGCAGGACCGGCACGCGACTCTCTGGGGCAACCCGTACGGCACCTGCCGCCGGGGTCCGGTAGGAAATCGACTCAGGAACCGCGCCGGCGTCGGCTGCGCCGCGACTGCCGCGGCCCGACAGGGTCCACGGCCAGGGCCTGGCCTACCGCGACGAGCCGTCGAAGCGTTCGAAACCCGTCTCCATGTCACCGCGGAACGTCAGTGCGTCAAGGCCGATGCCGAGTGCGCCGAGCAGGATCCCCAGTGCCGCGTCGGCGTCCGGCTCGGACCGGCTCACCCACACGAACGTGCTCGGTTCGACCCCGCCTTCGAGCCGGCTGAGCGCGAAGTCCACGCGCTGGATGCGGAACATGGCGACATCGACGGCTCCCAGATCTTCCCAGCTGCGTTCGACTGTCAGCCGCAGGCGGGCCGCCAGTGCCTCCAGCGGCGGCTTCAGCCCTGCCACAAGCCGGAACGAGGCGGCCGCGTACTCCCACATGCCCTCTTGGAAGGCGGGGTTCTTCCCGGTGTAGTACGGGGGGCTCGGCGCCGGTTGCCAGTCCGGCTCCGGCCCTGGTACCTCGAACCCGGCCACAATCCCGCCTTCCGTCTGAACACCTCTTCGAGCGTCACGGTATCCGAAGAGGAACGCGCCAGGGGTGCGGGCGCCGAGCTCCTTGACGGCCAGGGGCGGGCCGGCGGCGTACTCCTCGGGGAGGTGTCACCCGCCGCGCGCAGGAAGTCGGCCCGGCCGACTTCCTGCGCGGCGAGGCTGGCCGTCCCCTGGTTACGGGGTGAGTCGCAGGTGGATCGCGAGGACGCCGAGCTGCTCCTTCTCGGGTGGGTGGATCTCGCGGCAGGCGGTGAGGAGTTCGGTCCGGCTCATTCCCTCGGAGCCGATCGCCTCCGGGTCCTCGGCGTCGAGCATGGCGTCGAAGTCCGGGTACTCCGTGACGCCGGTGACGAGGGTGCGGCAGCGGGCGTCGCCGGATTCGAAGACGAGGGTCTGTCCCGGATGGATCCTGCGCATGCTGGGGTAGCCGACGCGTACCTCGATGGTCTTGGTGCCGGCGGCGATCAGGTCGAGGTAGGGGCGGCGGATCCGGATGACGCGTTCCTGGTCGGGCACGGGACAGGTGCTCCGCTTCTACGCCGAGGTGGGCAGGGACAGTTCGGCTGGGTGTCCGGGTAGGGCCTTTCCCGGGGTGTCGGACCTGGGCCCCCGACGGCGAAGGGCGGTTACTGCACTTGATCGGGCTATGGTGGTAACCACCTGACAGGTGAGGGATGGTTCCGGTAGATCTGTGCGCGTGAATGACTCCACGCCCGAGGGTGACGAGCCCGCCTCCTTCGTCGAGAACGCGAAGAGCCTGTACAGGAAGCACAAGCCGAAGATCACCGCCATCGGCGGTGCAGTCTGCGTCGTGGCCCTCGCCATCATCGTCACCAGTCTCGCCGAGGGGCGGGACTCCGAGGATGCCGAGGACCAGGAACAACTCTCCGCCCCCGAAACTACGGACCAGACTCGTTGGTCCTCCAGCGACTATGACCGCGACCCCTTCCTGCGAAGGCTCCCTGCCGGTCAGCATGCCAGTGAGGAGGCCAACGCGAGGTACAAGGAATTGACGGGTAACAACCTTCCGCCTGGTTACACCTTGGTTCGCCGGTGGTTCTTTCCGAAGGACTCCTCAGAGGATGAGACCCCCGGCGAAGCCGCAGCCTGAGCGAAGGCACTGTCGCATCTCATTCCTGTGCAGTGCTGACGGACGCCCTGCAGAACGTCTTTACCGCCGCTGACCTCCGGAAATCTGCGAAGCTGGGGGTGCGTGCCATTGCTCGGACCGATGGGCCGGATGGCGGCCCTGGACAACCTGCCGTCCACCGCGCGGCGCCGGCGCGTCAAGGCCCGCAGCCGCGAGAACCCGACGAGCACGTACGGGCCGAACGCGGGAGAACACCCGCAAACCACCCGGACCCATGCCCTTACCGTCGAGATCCACGTCATGGAAGACAGGCCGGCAGCACGCCGCCGCCGGTAGACGCAACGGCGTTGGAGTCCCGGTCGTCTTCGAACCAGGTCAGGATGGCCTTCACGCCTTGGGCGACTTGTAGATGGTGGCGGCCATCGCTCCCAGTTGCTTGTTGGCCTTGAGCGCGAGGTCGATGGCATCGCTCACGGAGTCGCTGGGCACCGGGATGTTGTTCACGTAGATCGCGAAGGCGTAGCGGTGGCCGTCCTTCGCATCGATGTAGCCTGCGAGCGCCTTCGTGCCGAGGGCCAGCTTGCCCTGGTAGGGGCTGACCAGGGTGCCGGTCTTCGCGCGGATGTGTCCTGCGGCGGGGTCGGTGCGGTCGATGACGTCGGCGAGCGAGCCGTCGACGCCCATGTTCGGCATGGAGTCGTAGAAGACGTCGAAGTCGTCCTGTCGTGCCAGGTGCCGCAGCAGCGCCACCTGGGCGGTCGGCGTCGCCTTGTCGCCGGGGAGGCCCTGGGCGTCGACGAGGCTCACCGAGTTCGGGTCCACTCCCGAGCGGGCGAGGAACTCCTTCTCGGTCTTCATGCCGTCCGCATAGGTTCGTTGCCCGTTGTGTGCCGCCATCAGCGGCGGCAGCAGGTTCGCCCCGAGGTTGTGGCTGACCTTGTTGATCAGCTTCGCGTACTCCTTGAAGGGCGGAGAGGTGTAGGTCGCCGATACGGGCAGCGAGTTCACTTCCGCCGACGGGGGGAGCCTGCTGTCGGGGTTCGCTCCCAGCGAGGGGGCGGACACGCTGACGCCGTTCCTGGCGAGTGCCTCGATGAGGACGGTGCGGGCGAACGCCGCCGGGTCGGGGACCTGGTAGGTCGTCACGAAGGGGGCCTTCGCGTCCGCGGGCACGGAACCCCGGACCCGGATGTGACCAGGGCTCACGCTTTCGGTCGTCACCGCCGGCTTGCTTCCGGCGGGTGTGGTCGTCACCTGCGCGTCGACGCCGAAGGCGGCCGTCTTCGGGCGCCAGTCGACCTTGGCCGGCTCGCCGGGTGCGCCCGGCGTGATGAGCACGTCGATGAGGTTGTCGTTGACGATGGTCGGGGTGACCGGCAGCCCGCCGATCGACACCGGATCCCAGAGTCGGTTGTCGATCACCACGTCGCCGTCGACGTGGCGGACTCCACTGGCCGCGACCTGTCGGGCCAGTTCGTTGACGCCCGCCAGCGGGTCCTCTGCGGTGATGGTCGCCATGCCGGGTACGGCGTTGGCGTCGTAGTGGTCGAAGTCGGGGACGTCCAGTCCGCCTGACGCGGTGGTCCGCCCGCCGAGTGCCAGGTCGCCGTTGCCGACCAGGATGAGGTCGCCGGAGAGCCGCCCGTCCGCGGAGACCGTACCCGAGTGCACCACGGGCGTACGGAAGCGATGGTCGTCACCCAGGACGTCGAGCGCGGCACCGACCGCGAAGGTCTTGGCCGTCGAACCGGTCATGAACTGGGAATCGGCGCCCTTGGACTGGACGACCTTCCCGGTCTGCAGGTCGGCGACCTGCAGGCCCCACTGGCCCGACGACCACGGCGCGGTGCTCATGAGCTTCTGCAGCTCGGCGCTCACCCGTGCGGCACCCGGTGCCGGAGAGGCCGAGTCGTCCGTGGAGTCGTGGGAGCACGCCGTCATCGCCACGGCGGCCGTCATCGAAGCGGCGAGCGCCAGGGCCGTACGCCGCCGTACCCGAGGGGCCTTGATTCCGGAGAGGGAGTTGCTTGGCATTCGTTCTTTCCTGTTCGGCTTTCCTGTTCGGCTTTCGCGCTCGATCGAAGGCTTCCGGCCCGGTTGCCGCGCGGCGGTCAGGGCTTCCCGCCCTTGCCGATGGCGATGCTGCCGTTGCGGGTCCGGACGGCCACGGAACGGCCGCTCGCGTCGTCCTTCGCGACGTTCACGGTGACGTCGCCCTTCTTCGCGGCCGTGCGGACCGCGTACGTCGAGTCCGGCAGGCCCAGCTCGACGTCGCCGTCCCTGCTCTGCACGTCGACCAGGTCGGGCACGGCGGCCAGGCGCAGGTCGACGGTGCCGTTGCGCGAGGTGACGCTGACGGACCGGGCGGAGATCCCGTCGCCCTTGATGCTTCCGTCGCCGCCTTGCAGGGCCAGCCTGGCTCCGTGGAGGTCCGACAGCCGGACGTCGCCGCCGGCGGTCCGGGCCGAGAAGTCCGCGGTGAAGCCGGTGGCCTCGATGCGCCCCTTGCCGCTCTCGGCGGTGACGGCGACGGCGCGCGGCACCTTCACGGTGTACTTCGCGCCGCAGCCCACCGAGATCCCCGTGCAGTCCAGCGAGAGTGTGAGCGTGCCCCCTTCGAGCTGCCAGCCGGACCCCACCTCCCCGCCGACCTTCCTGCCGCTGACCCGTCGTTCCACCTGAACGTCCTCGATGTCGGCGGCCACCAGCGCGAGGTCGGCGGAACCGGAGTCGACGGTCAGGCTGCCGCCGGCGAAGTCGAAGGACTTCGATTCCACGGTCGCGTCGGCCGAGGCGCCGTCCGTGGTGCAGGCCGTGGCGGCGAGGCCGAGGAGGGCGGCTCCGCCGAGGGCGAGAAGCGTGCGAGTGGTCGGTTCCATCGGGTTCTTCCTTCGTCAACGAGCATGGTGGTGCGGGTTCCCGCACTCCGGTTCACGAGCGCAGCGCCCGGTTCACGAGCGCAGCGCCCGGACCGCGACCGTGCGCGACACCCGGGCCGCCTGCAGGACCAGCGCGAGGCAGGTGGTGACCAGCGTCGCGGCGGCGAGCGCCCCGAGCGTGGCCCAGGGGAGGCCCGCCAGGACCCGGACGGCGTCGGTCCGGGCTCCGAGGGCGGTGGTGAGGCTCGACACGGCGACGAACAGCGCGCCGAAGACGATCGCCGTCCCCGCGTAGATCGCCCCCTCGTAGACCATCGACCGGGTGACCACGCCCGGCCGCGCACCGGCCACCGTCACGACGGCGCAGTCGCGGGCGCGCTCCCGCCCGACGAGGGCGATCACGGCGAGGCCCCCGACCCAGGACACGACGAAGACCCAGCCCAGCACGACCAGGATGTTGTCCAGCCCGGCGTTGCCTCCGGGCATGACCTTCCCCATCACCATGAAGAGGCCGACGAACGACAGGGAGAGCGCGAAGGGCAGCACCGTGGTGACGCTCCTCGTCGCGCGGGCCCGGCACGACTGCACGGCCAGGTGCCAGGCGACGCCGCGCGAGGGCACCAGCGCCGTCCAGAGCCTCATCAGCGGGGTGAGCACCCACGGCCCCATCAGCAGCAGCAGGCAGAGGAGGAAGAGGTTCCCGGCGAACGCGAAGGCCGTCCGCTGGGCGAGCCCGCCCTCGAGTTCGAGGCCCAGGCCGGGGATCCACATCCCGACCACGCCGGCGAGCAGGCACAGGGCGAGGGCAGCGCGGGCGACGCCCGGCCGCGCCGGGGGGTCGGAGAAGTCCCGGAAGGCGCGCATCTCCGGCGTCCTGGCGGCCCGCCGGGTGACGCCCCAGCCGCCGAGCAGGCACGGAACCAGTCCGAACAGCACGCTCACGCCGACGTACCAGAACCGGAACCCGGCCGCGGCCCCGTGCAGTTCGAGGCCCGTCCCCTTCCACTGCGCGAGGGCGACACCCGCGACCAGCAGGGCGAGCGGTGCGGCCAGCGCGCCGGCCACCGCGCCCAGCACCACCGTCTGCGTCCGCAGGACGAACCTGACCCGGTGGCGCGGAATCCCGAGGATCACCCACAGGGCGTGCTCGCGCCGCTGGGTCGTCAGCGTCAGGCCGACCGCGGAGGCGACGACGCCCACGGCGGCGAGCACGGTGAAGAAGACGATGTTGCCGCCGAGGGCGATCGACGCGGAGACCATCCGTGCGTCACCCGCCGCCCGCGCCGCCGAGACGGCGGTGAACATCGCGATGGCCGAGCCCGCCGAGCACGCCGCGCCGACCGTGGCGCACAGGAGCGTCCACCACCACATCGACGCCTGCAGGCGGATGTCCGACAGCACGAGCCGGATCACGACTCCTCCCCGCCCGCCTCGTCCGCCGACTGCGCCGAGAGGACGGCGTCGCCCACCGCGCGGGAGTCGCCACCGGGGATGACGGCGTGTACCCGCCCGGACCCCATCACCACGACCTGATCGGCCCGCGCGGCCGCGTGGGGGTCGTGGGTGACCATGAGCACCGTGCTCCCCTGCGCGGGAAGCGCCTGCAGCCAGTCGAGCACCACATGACCCGACTTGAGGTCGAGCGCACCCGTCGGCTCGTCGGCGAAGACGATCCGCGGCTGGTTCGCCACCACCCGGGCCACCGCGACGCGCTGGCGCTCGCCACCGGAGAGGCGGTCGGGGCGTCGCCGCGCGTGCTTGGCGATGCCGAGCCGCGCCATGGCGTCCTCGACCCGCGCCCTGGGCACCCGGCGGCCGGCGAGCCGCGCCGGCAGGGCGATGTTGTCCTCGACCGTCAGCGAGCTGACGAGGTTGTACTCCTGGAAGACGAAGCCGATGTTCTCGCTGCGGAACGCGGCCTGCTTGCGGGGGCTGAGCGAGCGGACGTCCGTCCCGAGGATCTCGACGGACCCCGCGGTCGCCCGCTCCAGCCCGGCCGTGCAGAGCAGGAGCGTCGACTTGCCCGAACCGGAGGGGCCGACGACGGCGGTCAGCCGGCCTTCGGGAATCTCCAGGTCGATGTCGTGCAGCACGCGCGTCGTCTCGCCCCGGCGGCCGGGAATGGGGAATTCCGTCCGAAGGCCGCGCAAACGAATGCACGGCACGGGAGCGGCAGTGGGAAATGGCATGAATCAAGGAAAACAGGGCCGGGCGGTGGAGTGCACGGGAGCCTGCACTGCTATCGGAGGTAGACTTGGATCTACCGCCCGACCGGTCCGAACCGTGCGAAAATGTCGATCATGGCGCAGATTCGTGTTGCCCGGAGGCTGCTGACCGAATTCGTCGCAGCGGCCGCCTTTCCGATTCTCCTGATTTCCGTTCTCGCCGCACCGGTATCGGTTCCGGTGGTGGCCGAACTGGACCGCTCCAGGGCGCAGTGGTGCGGAGTCCGGACGATGCCGCTGCGGCCCGCCGACCGCAGCTGGCCGCAGTGGGTGGCCGGCCGGCTGCGGACACGGTCGGTGTGGAGGACCGACCTGCCCGTGTTCGTCACCGCCGCGCTCCTGTCCGCGCTCTCGCTGCCGGTGGGCTTCTTCGGATTCCTCGGCGCCCTGGCGCTGGTGTTCTCCCCCGTCCTCTGGGGTTTCGGCATCGCCGCGGAAGTCGGCCCGTTCACCCCGGCCGCCCTGTGGGAAACCCTCGTGGCGGTACCCGCGGGAATCGCCCTCGGTGCGGTCACCGTGGGCGCGCTGACCGGCGTCTCCCTGCTCCGCGACCTGCTCCTGCGGGCCTTCTCGGGGAGCCGGAACCCCGACCTGCTCGCGAAACTGGAGGAACTCCGCACCAGCCGGGCCTCGCTGACGGCGGCCTTCGAGAACGAGCGCCGGCGCATCGAGCGCGACCTGCACGACGGCGCCCAGCAGGAGCTCGTCGCCCTCGTCATGCGCCTGGGCATCCTGGAAGCCGCGGCGACGGCCACCGAGCAGGAACGGATCGTCCAACTGGCCCGCCAGGCCCAGGCCCAGGCGGAGCGCGCGCTCGAACGGCTGAGGGAGACGGTGCGCGACATCCACCCCAGCGAACTGAGCGATCTCGGCCTCGTCGCCGCCGTCCGGGAACTGGTGGCCAGATCACCGCTGCGGGTCGAACTGACCAGCACCGGTACGGACGCCTGGCTCTCCTCGCCGATCGCCGCGGCCGTGTACTTCACGGTCTCCGAGGCCCTGACGAACATCGCCAAGCACGCGGGCGTCGGGAGCGCCCGGATCGACATGCGGTGCACCGAGAGCGGCGTCCGCGTCCGGGTGGGCGACGACGGCGCCGGCGGCGCGCGGATCAGCACCGGATCCGGGCTCTCCGGGCTGCGTGAGCGGATGCGAAGCGTCGGTGGGAACCTCGAAATCACCAGCCCGCCGGGCGGCGGAACGGAGGTCGTGGCATCCGCCCCGGCCCAACCCCCGTGGTGACGGAATTCGACAGGGAAAGCGATGGGAAACCGATTGTGAGAATCATCCTGGCGGACGACAGTCTGCTGATACGCGCCGGAATCCGGGAGATCCTGGTTTCCAGTGCCCACGACGTGATCCGCGAATGCGAGGACGCCGACGAACTGGTCGCCGCTGTCGACGGCCTCGCCGCCGCCGGAGCCGCCCCCGACCTGGTGATCACGGATGTCCGCATGCCGCCCGGGAACACCGACGACGGACTCCGGGCCGCGATCGACATTCGGTCGCGGCACAAGGACCTGCCGGTCCTGGTCCTCTCCGCCTACGTCACAGGCCCGTACGTGCGCGAACTCCTGAACGGCCCGGGCGCCGACGGGGCGGTCGGCTACCTGCTCAAGGAGAAGGTGGGCAGAGTGGCGGACTTCCTGCGGGCCGTCGAGACGGTCGCCGGCGGCGGAGTGGTGATCGACCCCGAGGTGGTCCGCCACGTCACCCGCGCCGACCCGCCGCGGGGCCCGCTCGCCCGGCTCACGGCCCGCGAACAGGAGGTGCTCGCCCTCATGGCCGAAGGCCGCTCCAACGCGGAGATCGAGGCAGAACTGTTCCTCTCGGGCGCCGCCGTGGCCAAACACGTGGGGAACGTCTTCCTGAAACTCGGCATGCCCTCCGGCGAGGACAACCGCCGGGTGAAGGCCATCCTGACCTGGTTCGAATACAACTAGGACTTCAACGCCGTTGCGTCCACCGGCGGCGGCCTGCAGCAGAACGGTGCAGCTGATCCGCTCCGTGGCCGGACCCGGCCGCCGAGCATCTGGCCGACCGGGGAGACCCTTGGTTCAGACCTCGCCGAACTCGTCACTGCGGAGAGTGGTGACGAACGGTTCCCAGGCCTTGGCGGCAAAGATCAGGGCCGGTCCGTTCGGGTCCTTGGAATCGCGAACGGGCCTCACGTCGGGGAATCCGGGCGCCACCTCGACGCAGGTGCCCCGTTGTTGCCGTACCCGGACTTGTGCCAGCTGGCGTCGGTGCAGCGCGGATCACGTCGAGCGAAGCCACCTTGGACAGAGACTCCGTCCGGAGCTGATCGTCGTGCTGTCGGATCGGGCCGCCCCACACCACTCGCCCCCGACTCCCGCGCAGGAAGTCGGCGGGGTCGACTTCCTGCGCGGGTGAGGCTGGCCGTCCCCTGGTTACGGGGTGAGTCGGAGGTGGATCGCGAGGACGCCGAGCTGTTCTTTCTCGGGTGGGTAGATCTCGCGGCAGGCGGTGAGGAGTTCGGTCCGGCTCATTCCCTCGGAGCCGATCGCCTCCGGGTCCTCGGTGTCGAGCATGGCGTCGAAGCTCGGGTACTCCGCGACGCTGGTGACGAGGGTGCGGCAGTGGGCGTCGCCGGATTCGAAGACGAGCGTCTGTCCCGGACGGATCCTGCGCATGCTGGGGTAGCCGACGCGCACCTCGATGGTCTTGGTGCCGGCGGCGATCAGGTCGAGGTAGGGGCGGCGGATCCGGATGACGCGCTCCTGGTCGGGCATGGGACAGGTGCTCCGCTTCTATGCCGAGGGAGGAGGGGGCGGGCGGCTAGCGCACCACGGGGATCGCCCCGGAGCGCCAGTCCGTCAGCCGCTTGCGGATGCTCGGCACCATCGCCAGCCCGTCCGTCTCGGCCGGGGCGAACCACGCGACCTCGTGGGACTCGTCGGACACCCGCAGCTCCCCGCCGACCGGGCGTCCGAGGAGGCAGACGGAGAACTCCTGGCGGACTTCGCCGTCGTCGTAGGCGAGGACGTGGCCCGGGTCGGTGTAGGTGCCGACGATCCCGGTGATCTCGACGTCGATGCCGGTCTCCTCGCGGGTCTCGCGGATGCCGCAGCCGGCGATCGACTCGCCGATGTCCATCCGGCCGCCGGGCAGCGCCCACATCCCGTTGTCGGTGCGGCGCTGGAGCAGGACGCGTCCGGCGTCGTCGACCACGACCACGGACGCGGCCGGGACCAGCGAGTTCGCCTCGGGGGCGTTCGGGTCGTCCTCGTAGTCACGCCTGGGCATGGCCTGCCACCTCCGCCGTCGGGGCCGTCCGCATGTCATGCCCTTTCTCCCACAGTCCTCGACCCGTCAGGTGCGAGCCGCGGCCACCGCGTCCGTGTACAGCTCCGTCGTCAGGTCGTCGTCACCGATCCCGAGATCGGCCAGGGGACGTTCTCGCCCCGTTAGGCTGCGGTTGTGACGATCAAGGCTGTGGTGTTCGACGTCGGGGAGTGCCTGGTCGACGAGACCCGGGAGTACGGTACCTGGGCCGACTGGTTGGGCGTGCCGAGGCACACGTTCGTGGCCCAGCTCGGCGCGGTGATCGCGCAGGGCCGGGACTACCGGGAGACGTTCCAGGTCTTCGCCCCCGGCTTCGACCTCTCCGAGGAGCGCGAGAAGCGGGCGGCCGTCGGCCGGCCGGAGACCTTCGGTGAGGACGACCTCTACCCGGACGTCCGGGGCGCCTTCGCTCAACTCCGCTCAGACGGCTTGTGGTTGGCGATCGCCGGTAACCAGACCGTGCGGGCCGGGGCGATCCTCCGCCGACTGTTCACGGACGACGTCGACCTGATCGGCACCTCCGACGACTGGGGCGCGAGCAAGCCGGACCCTGCCTTCTTCGAGCGCGTCGCCGAGGCGGTGCCCGCCGAGTCGCACGAGATCCTGTACGTCGGTGACCGGCTCGACAACGACGTGCTCCCCGCCCGGGCGGCCGGGATGCGGACGGCGTTGATCCGGCGCGGCCCGTGGGGCTGGATCCAGCAGCACGACCCGGCCGCCGGGCAGTCGACGTTCCGGATCGACTCGCTGGCGGAACTCCCGGACCTGATCGCCAAGTTCAACGCTGCGGCGAGCTGAGCCGCCCCACCGAGAGCACGAGGTGCGAGTGAGCAGTGAGTGGACCGTCCACGGCAGCCGTCCCGTCTACACCAGCGCGTGGGTGCGGCTCGACCTGGTCGACGTCGAGCCGCGCGGAAGGGCCCGGTACGAGCACCACCTGGTGCGATTCGCGCCGGTCGCGGCCGTCGTCGTGGTCAACGACCGGGACGAGGTGCTGATGATGTGGCGGCACCGCTTCGCGACGGGCACCTGGAGCTGGGAGATTCCCAGCGGCATCGTCGAGGACGGGGAATCCCTCGAGGCCGCAGCGGTCCGCGAGGTGTTCGAGGAGACCGGCTGGCAGGTGGACGAGGTCGAGGCCCTCGCCTATGTCCAGCCCATCGGCGGCATGAGCAACGCCGAGCACCACGTGTTCCTCGCCCACGGTGCCACCTACGTCGCACCGCCGGTGGACACCCACGAGGCCGACCGGGTCGAGTGGATCCCGATCTCCCGGATCCAGGGCATGATCGACCGGCGGGAGATCGTCGCAGGCGTCGCGGTCACCGGCCTGCTCCAGGTGCTCGCCCGGCGTCCCTAGGAGGGCAGGGCCAGCATCTCGCGAAGAGCAACAGCCAGATGGCGGCGGGCCGCGCACGTCGGCGTAGCCGTCCAGCGGATCCCGCCGGGCTTCGGGGCCCGCGGCCCGCCGGAACGCGGTAGCTTCCCGGTGGTACCGCGGCCTCACGGACCGGGCAGGCGGGCGCGAGCGCGGGAGGGCTGCTGTGCTGGAGGAACGGGAGTCGATCGGCAAGCGGGTGCGGCGGGCGCGGCTGAGGTTGGGCATGACCCAGGCCGACCTGGCCGCCGCTACCGGAAGGACCCAGGACTGGGTGTCGAAGGTCGAGAAGGGCACGATCGAGCTCGACCGGGCCGGCACCATCAACCAGATCGCGGCGGCGCTGCACTGCCACCCCAACGACCTCATCGAGAGGCCCTTCGTCGCGGGCAAGCCGTCGGAGAACCAGTGGCAGGTGTCGGCCGCCGCCATCCTGCGGGAGCTTCGCCGCTACGACCTCACGCCGGTCTTCGACGGCGTGCCCCGGCCGTCGGCGGAACTCTGGCGGGAGACGGAGCGCCTGCACCGGCTCCGGGACGCGGCCGCCAACGTGGCCATCCTGAAGGTGCTCCCGGACATGCTGCGCGAAGCGCGTGCGCTGGCCGAGGTGTCCACCGGCCGCGAACGCGAGGAGGCGTTCGCGGTCTACGCGATCGAGTGCAAGTTCGCGCACACCGCCGCGCACACGCTCGGCCACCCCGAGCTGATCGCCATGGCCTGCGAGCGGGCCGCCTGGTCGGCCCGGCTGTCCGGCGACCCGGTGATGGAGGCGGTCGCGGACTGGATGCGGGTGTGGGACATGTGGGCCACGGCGGACTGGGACGACGCCCTGGCACTGTCCGACAAGGCGCTTCGCCTCGTCGAGGATCGCTACCGCGCCAACGACCCCCTGGCCGTAAGGGCATGGGGCGCCATGCACCTGCGCGCCGCCGTGTCCGCCGCCCGCGCCGGCCGGCGGACGGAGGCAGAGGACCGCATCCGGCACGCGTACGCGGCAGCCGAGTTGATGGACGGAAGCCGGGCCGAGCCCCCCTTCGACCGGCACTCGCTGACCTTCTCCAGTGGCAACGTCCAAGTCCACGCGGTGTCGGTCCAGTTGGAGATGGGCGACCACGCCAGGGCCCTGATCCTCAACGAGCGTGCCGACCCGGCGAAGGTCGCCGCCCTCCCGGCCTCCCGGCGGGGCCACCACCACATGGACCTGGCCCGCGCCTGGCTGTGGGACGGCAATCGCGACAAGGCGCTCCAGGCCCTGGAGGCGGCGGAGAAGACCGCCCCGCAGCTCGTGCGCAACCACCCGATCGCCCGTGCCACCCTGCGCAAGATCGTCTACGCCGAGCGCTCGGCCACCCGCGAGAAGCTGCGCTACATGTCCGACCGCTTCCACCTGGACGGATAGGGCGGCCGGGCGGTACCAAACCCACGGCCGCACTCCCGAGCGCCGGGCAGTCTGCCGATCCGCCGTCACGTCGGATGCTCGGCTGGGAGGACCCAGTCGAGCATCTGGCCGGCCGACCAGGTGCTACGGCATGCTCCGGAAGTACTGCTGTCCGGGGAAGCCCTCGGTTCAGACGTCGCCGAACTCGCTCCTGGCTCCCGCGCAGGAAGTCGGCTCGGTCGACTTCCTGCGCGGGTGAGGCTGGCCGTCCCCTGGTTACGGGGTGAGTCGGAGGTGGATCGCGAGGACGCCGAGCTGCTCCTTCTCAGGTGGGTAGATCTCGCGGCAGGCGGCGAGGAGTTCGGTCCGGCTCATCCCCTCGGAGCCGATCGCCTCCGGGTCCTCGGCGTCGAGCATGGCGTCGAAGCTCGGGTACTCCGCGACGCCGGTGACCTGGGTGCGGCAGTGGGCGTCGCCGGATTCGAAGAGGAGGATCTGCCCCGGACGGATCCTGCGCATGCCGGGGTAGCCGACGCGCACCTCGATGGTCTTGGTGCCGGCGGCGATCAGGTCGAGGTAGGGGCGGCGGATCCGGATGACGCGTTCCTGGTCTGACATGGGGGCAGGTACTCCGCTTCTATGCCGTGGAAGGGAGGGGAAAGACGGCGAGGCGCTCATGCAGTTCGCCGACGGCACCATGACGGGGGTATCGGCGGGCGAGGTAGCCGGTGAGGTCGGTGGCGCGGGCGCGTACGGAGTCGACGACGCGCTCGGAATCCAGCGCCTGGTTGCCGAGGGCTACAGCGTTGTCGGGGTCGCCGAGCTGGGCGTGGGCGAGGGCCAGATCAATGCGGGCGATGGCCTCGCGGCTGGGCGAACGGGAAGCCGCCGGGGCGGACTCGTACACGGAGAGCGCGTGTTCTGCATGGCGACGGGCATCCTCGGCCTTGCCGAGCAGGATGCAGGCGGTGGCCGGGTAGGACGTGAGGGCATAGTCGGCGAGTGGCAGTGGGTCGAGGCCGAAACGGCGGGGGATTCGGGCGGGCAGGAACTGGTGGGCGTCCTGGGCGGCGCGCAGGGAGGACACGAAGCCCTCGGGATCGCCGTCTGCGGCCGAGGCGCGGGCGGCCTGGGCGTGGAGACGGACGGCGAGGGGGTGCGTGGCGGGTGCCTGGGTCAGGCCCTGACGAGCGGCAGCCAGTGCCCGATCAGGGCGGTGCTCGTAGAGGTTGATGGAGGCGGCGGCGTCCATGGCCCATCCGCACAGCTCACCGTGGCCGGCCTGCCTGCCGTGTACGAAGGCGTCGTTGGCGAAGGCGAGGCCTGCTCGAGGGCTACCGAGGTCATGGGCCAGCCAGGCAAGGAGTTCGGAGAGCCATCCTGCGTAGGCGAGGAGTTCGCGGCCCTGCTCGTGGGTGTGCTTCGCCTTCAACAGGGCGTCCACCTTGCGGCGGTAGTCGAGCGTTTCAGCGAACACCTGTTGCGGCGGCATCACGGAGTAGGCGTCGTTGAAGTCGGTGACCGCTAGCTCCAGGTGGTCGAGTGACCCGACGCCCAGTGAGCTGGCCTCAGCCTGACGCGTGAACTCCATGGCTTCGGCAGCAGCCTGGTCGAGAACCTGGGCGGCTGAGGTCGGGGCCGCGATCGTAAGACCCGTCAGCATGAGCGCGGTTCGACGCTTCGTGGCCGCCACCTCCTCCAGTTCCGCCCCCGCATGCGTGGAGGTGGTTCCTTCTGGGAGTGTCGCACCTTCCGGGCCGTCGGCTCGGAATGCCACGGGTGTGTAGTCGGCGGCCAAGCCCAGCTGGACGGGACTGGTCTGGAAGAGGCGGCAGAGCAGGTCCTGGTACTCAGGACTCGGCGCCTTGCCGGCCTCCCAGTCCTTCCAGGACCGTTCGGTGAGTCCGATCTTGCGTAGGCGTTCCCGGTCGACCAGGTCGTGAGCTTCCTGGACCGCCTCAGTGACAGTCCAGCCCACTGCCAGTCGGAAGGCCTTGAGGCGACGGTGCCCACAGTGCGCCTCGATCTCCTTGACGATCAGCTCGACCAAGTCGTACGGCACCTGTTCGGGGTTCCCGGCCTGACCGATCATCCGTTCTCTCATCCGGCGCCCGCACACGGCTGCGTGCGGGCCACCTTGTGATGCTGCGGCGACAGTCATGGGAGACATTTCCTTGCGTGGTGATTCCTGTGCGTCGGTGCGGCGTCATGCATGTCCGGACTCATTTGCTGCTGGTTGGTCGAACCATGACCTCGTGCGATGGGTCTCTTCCTGCCGGAACCGGGCGATGGCCTCGCCCGATCGGGGCGGCGATCTCTCACTACCTGCGATCAAGCTGTAACGCCAGGCTACTGGGTGGCGCTGCATTGGGTGTACACAGCGTGATGTCGCGCCCCTTCTCGCATGTCCCCTCCCCGCTCCCTTCGAGGTCCACCATGCTCAAAGCCCGCCGGCCCCGCGCGTTCGTCGCGTGCCTCGACTCCCGCATCGAATCCACGCCTCTGGCGCGGTACTTGCTCCGGGCCTACCTCTCCGGGCTGCCCTCCGGTGACCGCTACGCCGACACCGCCGAGCTGCTCCTCGGCGAACTGTTCGCCAACGCCGTCCAGCACTCCGACGGGCCGGACGACTGCCACATCGAGGTTCGCTTCGCCCTCGTCAACTCCCGTCTGCGGCTGGAGGTGCACGATGCCGGTAGCGGCCGTCCGTCCGTCCGCTTCGCCGCGCTCTCGGACGAGCGCGGGCGTGGGATGTTCCTCGTCAACGAGCTCGCGGAGCGCTGGGGTTGCTCCTCCCGGCCGGGTGGGATCGGCAAGTTCGTGTGGGTGCTCGTCGCCCCGATCCCCGCGCCCGTCCTCGTCAACGCCTGAGAGTCCGACTGCTGATGAACCTCACGACCCTGGCGCGGCACGCCCTCTCCCGTGGCCGCACGCCCGCCGAGACGTACGCGCTCCTCGCCCGCCGTACCGGCAAGCCGCTCTCCTCCGCCCGCGCGGTGTGCCTCGCCCTCGACATCCCGCTCGCGGAGACCGGCCGCCGCCTGGACGAGTGCTACGACGCCCTGCTCTCGGACCCCCGGCCGGACTCCGAGACGGACACCGGCGAACTCCTCGAAGCCCTCGGGGTCTTCGACGTCCCCAAGTCGCTCACCGACACCGAACTCGCCGTCGTCGACCTGTTCCTGGCCGCCGTCGACGCCATGGGCGGCATCCGTGCCGGCCACCAGCACGGCCTGACCCGCTGGTTCACCACCGGCAACCTGACCACCGCGTACCTCTCGCTCGCCGCCGCCCGGCCCATGCCTCGCACCGGCGATCCCGTCCGCTACTGGTCCACCCTCGTCGCCGCCGGCGAACTCCTCACCACCACCGCCCACTCCGAGATCCGCGTCAAGTACGCCCTCGCCCACTGCCGCACCCAAGCCGCCCGCGCCTGACTCCCGTGCAGAGCGGCCGGATCGGCCGAGCGCGTCCGCTGCCGTAGGCCTGCGAGCAGGGCGAAGGGCAGCTCCGGGCGGAGTCGACAGAGGACACGAGGGCGCGAGGACAGGCTGAAGGCGGGTGCCGCCGTGGTCGGCGGCACCCGCGGGGAAACCGGTGCGGGCTCTGGTCAGGCCTTGACGAGGACGTAGGTGCCGGTGCCGTCGGCCTTGCCCATGCTGTACTGGCGCAGGGGCTGGCCGTCGGCGTTGCGGTCGTGGCCGACCATGTGGCCGGTGTACTTGTTCTGGACGCCGATCTTGTCGCTGCCGGGGACGTCGCGGTAGAAGTAGAACCGCTGCAGGTCGTCGACCTTGCAGTCGGCCTGTTGCAGGATGGTGCCCTCGGTGGCGGCGGTCGCCTCCGGGACGGCCAGGCACTTGTTGGTCGAGCGGTTGATCAGGATCTGCTCCGTGATGCCGTTCGCCGTCGGGCCGCTGCACAGCTGCCACTGGTCCTGGCCCTGCGGCCAGCCCTGGGCGGCGGGCCGCAGCTGGATGTTGTTGCTGCCCCAGTCCAGGAAGCCGGGTGCGGACCAGAACAGCGCGCGGTCGGGTGTGGCGATCTTGTAGTTGGCCGTGTCGCAGGTGAAGCCGGGCGGTGCGGTGGTGCCGGGGAATCCGGGCCAGTCCTGCTTGACTTCCGAAGCCTTGGCCGGAGCGGCCGGAGCAGCAGGAGCGGCCGCATCGGTGCGGAGCGAAGTGGTGCAGCCCAGGATGTCCTGCGCCCGGCGCATGATGCTGTTCGCCGGTACGGCGTCCTCGCAGCGCACCGCGCCCTCTTCCAAGGTGGTGAAGGTGGTGTAGCTGCCCCCGCCCGGGCCCTCGACCCACTTGGTGGCGTACGTGCCGTTGCCCGTGTCGACGCGGTTGCAGTTCAGGCTGCCGTACTGGCCGGTGACCTTCCGCGTTCCCTCGTACAGGGCGTAGTAGCCGGGCTTCTGGAAGTTCCAGGTGATCGACTTCGACTCGGTGCTGGTCGTGGAGGACTCCAGTTTGACGCTCAGCTTCGCGCTCGCCTCGACCTTGGCGAGGGTCGCGATCTCGAAGTTGCCCGTGATGGAGGCGTCGAGGCCGACCGAGACCGTCACCACCGACTGGGTGGTGGCCGTCACCGTCTGGGAGCCCGTCGCGCCGTCGGTGACGTACCAGCCCTTGAAGTGGGTGATCGTCGGGACGACCTGGAGGGACTTGATGAACGGGTAGCGCTTGCCGAGGTCCGCGGCCGTACAGGTGTCGCCGAGCGCGGGGTCCCCGGCCACGGCGGCGGCCGTCCGCGCCGGGGTGGCGGCCGCGGCCGGGGCCATGGCCGCCATGGTGCCGAGCGCGGAGACCGCGGCGAGGGCGACCAGCCCCGCGCGCCGGCGTCCGGATGAGCGTGAGTGACGCATCGTTGTTCCCCCCTGGCGTCCGGACTCCGCGTCAGGACAGGCGGGAGCCCGGGTGGTGGTGTGGTCGGTGTGGTGGTGCCGGTCGCAAACGAACATAGCTGCGGGATTGTTGACGGGACCATGCCAGAACAGGTCAACGGGCCGCCGGTCCGGGACGGGTCGGAATGGCCGGTTCCCCGATCGCGCGGGCGGCGCCCGACCGCCACCACCGCGGTCGTGCGGTGCGGGACGCGGGCACGCCGGCCGGGCCGGGGGCGGACGCGGCGGCCGGGCGGCCAGCCCTGATCCGACGCAGTGGCACATTCGCCCGCCGAAGGTGCACTTGCCTCCGATCCGGGGTCGGGCCGTCCCCGCCTGCGCGCCGGCGCCCCGGGGCGGAGGGATATCCGGTCACCCCGGCCTGGCCGATGTCCTCCCCTCCGCGCACCACGACGGCCCGGCACCCCGCGCTGCGGCGGGGTGCCGGGCCGAAGGGACGCCGGACGCCCCGCGCTACCCCCGGCCGCTGCTGCGGGTGCGGCGGGTGAGGGAGTCGAGGACGACGGCGGCCAGCAGCACGGCGCCGGTGATCATGTACTGGATGGCCTGGGCGGCGTGGACCATGTCCAGCCCGGTGGTGATGGACTGGATGACCAGGATGCCCAGCAGCGCCGACCAGGTCTTGCCGCGGCCGCCGAACAGGCTGGTGCCGCCGATGACGGCCGCCGCGATCGCGCTCATCAGGACGTTGCCGCCGCCGAGTTGCTTGTCGGCGGAGCCCTGCTGGGAGGCGTAGAAGAGGCCGCCGAGGCCGGCCAGGAACGCGGAGAGGACGAACACGGAGATCCGGACCCGGGCGACGTTGACGCCCGCGCGCCGGGCCGCCTCGACGCCGCCGCCGACCGCGAAGACCTGCCGGCCGTAGCGGGTGCGGCGCAGCACGAAGTCGGTGGCGAGGACGGCGCCGAGCAGCACGACCAGGGACAGCGGCAGGCCGCGGTCCTGGTTGAGGGCGTAGGCGGTGGCCAGGGTGAGGACGGCCAGGGCGCCGGCCCGGATCGCGCTGTCGGCGGCCGGCGCGGCGGTGAGGCCGGCGGCGCGGCGGCGGCGGGCGGTGTGCAGGCGGGCGGCCAGGTAGAGGACGGGGGCGAGGAGCGCCAGGCCCCAGGCGTAGGCGATGTCGCCGTCGCCGAGGAAGGTGGTGTCCAGGCTCGCGACGACGCCGTCGTGGCGGTTGTTGACGGTGCCGGCGTCGCCGAGCACGTACTCCTGCAGGCCGCTCCAGGCGAGCATCCCGGCGAGGGTGACCACGAAGGCGGGCACCCCGACCCGGGCGAAGAACAGGCCGTGCAGCAGCCCCATGACGCAGGCCGCGCCGAGGGCGGCGGCGATGGCGAGCCACTCGTTCCAGCCCTGGCGCACGGCGAGCACCGCCGCGATCGCGGCGCTCGCGCCGGCCACCGAGCCGAGGGAGAGGTCGATCTCGCCGAGGATCAGCACGAACACGACGCCGACCGCGATCAGGCCGGGGCCGGCGATGAAGCGGGTGATGTTGGTGAGGTTGTCGGCCTGCAGGAAGTGGTGGGTGACGGACTGGAAGACGATCGCGATGACGACCAGGCCGACGACGACCGGCAGCGAGCCGAGCTCGCCGGAGCCCAGGCGGCGCCGGGCGGCCCGCGCGAGTCCCGCCCAGCCCTGCGCGGGCGGATGGAGCCGCGGATCGGCGGGCGAGGGGGTGGCGGGTGCGTCGGGGGTGCTCATACGGCCTCGGCCTCCTCGGCCTGCTCGGTGCGGCGGGCCCGGCGGCGGGCGTGGGCGTTGTCGGTGGCGCCGGTGATCGCGGCGACGATCTGCTCCTGGGTGGTGCCGGCCACCGGGAAGACCCCGTTGTTGCGGCCCAGGCGCAGCACGGCGACGGTGTCGGCCACCGCCCGTACGTCGGCCATGTTGTGGCTGACCAGCACGACCGCCAGGCCGCGCTCGCGCAGCCGCTCCACCAGGTCCAGGACCTGGGCGGTCTGCTCGACGCCGAGGGCCGCGGTGGGCTCGTCCAGCACCACCAGGGCCGGCTCGCCGACCAGGGCGCGGGCGATGGCCACCACCTGGCGCTGCCCGCCGGACAGCGCGGCCACCGGGGCGCGCACGTCGGGGATGCGGATGGCGAGGGTGTCCAGGAGGCGGCGGGCGTGCTGCTCCATGGCGACCTCGTCGAGCAGGGCGGGGCCGAGCAGGGCGCGGCGGCGCTTCTCGCGGCCGAGGAAGAGGTTGGCGATGACGTCGAGGTTGTCGCAGAGCGCGAGGTCCTGGTAGACGGTCGCGATGCCGAGGGCGGCGGCGTCCTGGGGGCGGGCCAGGCGGACCGGCTCGCCCTGCCAGGTGAGGGTGCCCTCGTCCACGGGGTGGACGCCGGCGATGGTCTTGACGAGGGTGGACTTGCCGGCGCCGTTGTCGCCGACGAGGGCGAGCACCTCGCCGGCGTGGACGTCGAGGTCGACGTCGGTGAGGGCCTGGACGGCACCGAAGCGCTTGGAGACCGAGCGCAGCTGCAGGACGGGTGCGCCTGTCACGGGAACCACCTTGGGGGAGGGGCTACTTGAAGACCTGGTCGAAGGGTTCTGGTGCGGGGCGGGCTACTTGAGGGCCTGGTCGAGGGACGCCGGTGCGGGGCGGGCCACTTGAGGCCCGGCCTGCCCGGGGGTCGGGCTACTCGAGGCCGGGCTACTTGAGCCCGGCGGCGGCGCACGCGGCGGCGTAGTCGGCGGTGCAGATGTCGGAGGCCTTGTAGGTGCCGTCGGCCAGGACGGTGGAGGCGATGGTGTCCTTGGTGACGATCTTGGCGTCCAGCAGTTTGGTCGGGATGTTCTTGGCGGTGGCGCTGTCGACGCTCGCGGTGGCGATGGTCTTCACGTCCTTGCCCTGCAGCAGGGCGACGGCCAGTTCGGCGGCGGCCTCGGCCTGCGGGCGGTAGGCCTTGTAGATGGTGTACGCCTGGTCGCCGGCCACGATGCGCTGGATGGCGTCCAGGGAGGCGTCCTGGCCGCCGACGGGGACCTTGATGCCGGCGCCCTTGAGCTGGGTGATGATGGCGGCGGCCATGCCGTCGTTGGCGGAGTAGACGGCCTGGAAGCCGTTCTTGCCGAACTCGGTGACGGCGGCGGAGATCTTCTGTCCGGCGACGACGGGGTCCCACTGCCCGGACTGCTCGTAGACGACCTTCTTGACCTTGCCGTCGAGGACCTTGTGCGCGCCGGTCTTGAAGTCCGCGGCGTTCGGGTCGGCCTCGTCGCCGTCGATCATGACGATGTCGGCGTCGGCGGCCTGCGCGCCGAGCGCGTCCAGCAGGGCCCGGCCCTGGAGTTCGCCGACCTTCTCGTTGTCGAAGGAGGTGTACGCGGCGATCGGGCCGGCGGCCAGGCGGTCGTAGGCGATGACCTTGACGCCCTTGGCGGCGGCCTCCTGGACCCAGTCCTGGGTGGACTTGGCGTTGTACGGGTCCAGGACGATCACCTTGACGCCCTGGGCGAGCAGGGTGTCGAACTGCTGCTTCTGCTTGGCGGCGCTGCCCTCGGCGTTGTTGTACAGCACCTTGCACTGCGCGCACAGGGCCTTGACCTTGGCCTCGATGTACGGGCGGTCGAAGGACTCGTAGCGCACGGAGGAGGCGTTCTCGGGCAGCAGCAGGCCGATGGCGTTCGGGTCGCCGGCGGCGGAGGAGGAGTCGCCCTTGGCGCCGGCGGCCTTGCCGCAGGCGGCGGTCATGGACAGGGTCAGGACGAGGCCCACGGCGGAGACGAGGGCGCGGCGCAGTGCGGCGTTCATCGGATACCTCTCCCTGGGGGTCGCCGCGGCTTCGCGGCGGGGTGGGGGGAGTTAAACCTGGGCGCGTACATGACGTCAATAAGTAAAACCAGACTGCCGGGAATCCACCACTACTCGTTATGTTCGTGAACACGCCTCAGGGGGCACGACGCGCGACAGCGGCAGTGCCCGCCGCTCCCCTCGCGCGGCGGGCACTGCCTGGTGGGAACTGAGTGACCGTCAGGGACGGTCGAGGGTGATCGAGTTGATCGGCCCCAGGTCGTAGTAGACGCCCTTCGGCGAGGAGAGGTCGTAGACGCAGTCGGCGCCGCCCGAACCGCGGCACAGGCGGGCGTGCGCGCCGCCGGTCTGGTTGTTGAGCACCCAGTGCATGCCGTACTGGCTGCTCAGGTTGTGCGCGCCGTAGCTCCAGTAGACGTCGCTGGGGCTGACCGCCGGGTCCTGGTCCTGCGGGTAGACACAGACCGCGCCCGACGGGCAGCCCGCCCACGCCCCGTCCGCGGCACCGGCGCCGCCGGCCTCCACGGTGGTCAGGGCGGCGGCGGCCAGGGCCAGGGCGGCGACGGTACGGGTGATCCTGCGCATGGGTGGTTCTCCCTTGGCTGGTACGAGGACGGACGACCGTTGCGTCCGGTGCCCGTCAGCCTAGGAATCCGGTGCCCGTGGCGGTCCCTGACATCTGACAGGGACGCGCCTCCTTGCCCCCGCAGCCGCAGCCGCAGCCGCAGTCGGACTCGGAGCAGGAACCGGGGCCCGCCACGGAGCTACGGCAGCGGGAGCGAGGCCGCCCCGGCGACCAGCGCCGGCAGCTCCCGCATGTCCGCGAAGGTCCGGGTGCCGGGCCCCGCCAGCCACGCCTCGGGCGTCAGGCCGCCGTGGAAGCCGAGCGACCGCATCCCCGCCGCCCGCGCCGCCGCCACCCCGTACTTGCTGTCCTCGACCACCAGGCACGCCGCCGGCTCGACGCCCATCGTGGCGGCCGCGTGCAGGAACAGGTCCGGGGCGGGCTTGCCGCGCTCCACGTCCTCGGAGCTGAAGACCCGCCCGGCGAAACGCGGCAGCAGCCCGGTCCGCCCGAGCGTGGAGCGCAGCCGCGCATGGCTGCTGGAGGACGCCACGCAGTCCGCCACCCCGGCCCGCTCCAGGGCCGCCAGCGCCGCCACCACCCCCTCCACGGGGGCGAGTTCGGCGGCGAACACCTCGTCGTACAGGTGCTGGAAGCGCTTGTCCCAGCCCGGCTCCAGCGGCACGCTCGCGTGCGCCTCGATCTCGGCGGTCATGAACGCGTGCGAACGGCCCAGGAACCGCTCGACGATCTCCTCCTGCGAAAGCGGCCACCCCACCTCCGCGACCACCCGCTCGTCCACCCGCACGGCCAGCCGCTCACTGTCGAGCAGCACACCGTCGCAGTCGAAGACCACCAGCTCCACGGGAAGGGACATGCCGCCACCCTACGGGGCGCCCGCGGCGGGGCGGCGGGCGCGTCCGCAGCCGGGGCGCCGGGGGCCCGGCGGGCTCAGTGCGGGTGGCCCAGGTACGGGAAGGCGGGCAGCAGGTCGGTGTGCGGGCCGATGTGGTCGCCGGGCACCTTGCCGTCGGTGAGCATCGTCAGCCGCGCCGAGGTGACGTCGTCGCTCAGCGTGCGACCGTTCGGGTAGCCGGCCGGGCGGGCGCGGTCGTAGCGCAGGATGTCCGGCAGGACGATCCGCAGCTGGGCCTCGGCCGCGTCCGTGGTGTACCCGCCGAAGTGCTGCAGCTTCGCCGTCCACGGCTCCCGGTAGTTATCCCAGTCGTCCACCGGATCCCCGGCGTTGTACGCCTCCTTGGCGTCCTCCTCGTTGAAGTACGCCGTCAGCGACGGGTGCGCACCGCGGTCCACCGACACCAGGTGCCCGTCCTTGCGCACGCTCACCCGCGCCCACACCCCGATCTCCGGCGCCGGCCCGAACCGCGCGTCCGGCGCCTCCAGCACGATCCCGAACACGTTCTTGTCCGCGCCCCAGTCCACCCCCGTCCACTGGAAGTCCTTCACGATCCCGTCCAGGTCCGCGAAGAACGGGTCGCTGCGCAGCCCCGCGCTGACCCGGTGCGCCCCCGCCTCCACCACCGCGGGCGTGCCCGTGAAGCTCACCGGCGCGTCCGCCACCAGCACCTCGCCGACCGCCTCCAGCCCGCGCGCCCCCTCGCCGGCGGCCCGCCGCACCGTCATGGTCTGCGCCCCGTCCCGCGGCTCGGAGAAGGTGAAGCTGTACGCGAGGTCGGCCCGCCGGTCCCCGTCGGTGTCGATGTCGATCCGGTACACCGCCTGCGGGTGGAAGGCCTGCCCGCCGGACGGCGCGACCGGGTTGACGTTCATGATCAGCACCGTCCGCCCCGGCTCCGGCGCGGCGAAGGCGAACAGGTCGGTCAGGTCCAGGCGCGCGTCACCCTCGGGTGAGCGCAGGTTCGGTCCGCTGAGGTGGTGCGACAAGACGGCCTCCGAGGTCGGGCGGGCTGCGCGGGGACACCCCCCGACCCCCTCGGCCATTGCTAGCACGCCCGCCCGCCCCCGGCCCGCCCCGCTGCGCCACCCGGGCGGGCGCGGGCGGGGGCGGGGGTTCGGGTACGGGCGCGGGTACGGGCGGGCGCGGCCCGGTGACGGCGGGCGGGGCGTCAGCTCGCGGGCAGTCGCGCGGTGAAGGGGGCCGCCCCGGTCCCGCCGTCCGGGGCGCCGTAGCCGAAGAGCCGGGTGGTGCCGTCCGGGCCGGTGGTGGACACGCCCGGTCGGGTGACGACGAACGGGGCGGGGGCCACCGCCCAGGAGGACCCGGCCCACCGCCCAGACGGCGCTCCCGGCCCCGGCCACGGCGTAGCCGGAGAACGCGCCGCCGGCGGCGCCGGGCACCATGCTGCGGGTCCGGCCCTGCCCGCCCCAATGGATGGCCGGCCCGCTGTCGCCCACGGCCCACACGTCGGCCGTGCTGTCCGGGCGCGCTGACACCGTGCTGACCGACTGACCGACTGACCGACTGACCGACTGACCGGCCCGACCGGCCCGGGAAGGGGAGGACCCTCAGCGGGCCTTCGGCGCCGGCTCGCCGAGCAGCACCGGCAGCGCGCGGTGCCCGTTGGAGATCAGCGAGTCGACCGGCTCCAGCCGCGCGCCCGGGGCGAACGCGAGGTCGGGGAAGCGCTCGAACAGCCGGCTGAGCGCGGTGCGCCCCTCCAGGCGGGCCAGCGGCGCGCCCAGGCAGAAGTGCACGCCGTGGCCGAAGGCGAGGTGGGACTTGACCGGCCGGGTGACGTCGAAGACGGCGCCGCTGTCGCCGTAGCGCACCGGGTGGCGCCCGGCGGCCGCGTAGGCGGGCAGGATCGCCTCGCCGCGGCGCACCGTCACCCCGCCGGGCAGGGCGATGTCCTCCACCGCGAAGCGCAGCGGCAGGTGCGCGAGCGGTGCGTCGCGGCGCAGCGCCTCCTCGACCACGTCGTCCCAGCCGGCCTTGCCCGCGCGCACCAGGGCGAGCTGGTCGGGGTGGGTGAGCAGGTCCGCGATGCCGTTGTCGATCAGGTTGACGGTGGTCTCGTAGCCGGCCGAGACGATCAGCAGCAGGGTGTCGCGCAGCTCCTCCTCGCTCAGCGCGGCCGGACCACCCCCGTCACCGCCCTCGCCGTCAGCCCCGTCGGCGTCGTCGTCGCGGGCGGCGATCAGCGCCGAGGTCATGTCCTCGCCCGGCTCGCGGCGCTTGGCGGCGATCAGCTCCTCCAACAGGGCCTGGAACGCCGCCCCGTTGGCGGCGGACTCCTCGGGGGTGAGGGCGGTGGAGAAGACCTTGTCGACGATGCCGCGGAAGCCGTCCGTCACCTCCTCCGGCAGGCCCAGCAGCTGGGAGATGACCCGGATCGGCAGCGGGTAGGCCAGGCGCGCGCGCAGGTCCACCACCTCGCCCGGCGCGGTGCGGGCCAGGTCGTCCAGCAGGGCGTCGGTCAGCTCCTCGACGCGGGCGGTCATGGTGGCGACCCGGCGGGGCGTGAACGCGCTGCTCACCAGCCGGCGCAGCCGCCGGTGGTCGGCGCCGTGCGCGTTGAACATGTTGCGCACGCTGATCCACAGGGCCAGCGGCCAGGTCCGCACCGCCCGGTCGAAGTCCGGCCAGTGCTGCAGGCCGTCCTTGGAGACCCGGGGGTCCGTGAGCAGCTCCTCCAGCAGCACCGGGTCGGACACCGACCAGGCCCGTACGCCCAGGATGTCGACGGGCACGGCCGGGCCGCTCGCGAACAGCTCGGCGGTCTCGGTGTCGCGGGCGCGGCCGGTCGGGTCAAGTACGAGACGTTCCACGGTAGTTCCTCCACTCGGTGCGGCAACGGTGCGGCTTCGGCGTCGGGCCGGGTGCGGCGTCGGCGCGTGGCCGCACGCCGCGCTGACGCGCACCGGGACACGAGGATGCGCCCGGGGCGCGGGCCCCGTCGAGAGGGCCCGCGCCGTCCGGACGTCGGGGGGTCACGCCCGCAGGCGGCCCGCCTCGTGGACCAGCGGCGGCGCCACCGCGTCCGCGGCGCGCTCGAACAGGGCGCCGCTGCGGCTGCCGGCCGCGGTGCGCACCCAACGCCAGCCCCGTGCGCGGTAGTAGGCGTGCAGGGCGGCGTTGTCGCTCCACACGTTCGCCCGCAGCAGGGCGGCGCCCGCCCGCGCGGCCCGCCAGGAGGCCCAGTCGCCCAGGCGGGTGCCGATGCCGTGCCCGGCGTACCGGCGGTCCACCGTGAAGGAGCTCACGTAGCGGGCCGGGAGGGCGAGTTCCTCGCCGGTCCACAGCCGGGGGCTGCCGGTGGGGCGCAGCGTGAGGGTGGCGACGGCCTCGCCGTGCGGCGACAGCGCGGCGACCACGGTCAGGCCGAGGGCGATCAGCGCCAGGCCGCGCTGGGCGTCGTACGGGTCCGACCACTGGGCCGAGCCGTGCTCCAGGGCGATCCACGCGGCGGCCTCCGCGCGCAGGGCGGCCAGCCGGGGCAGGTCGGCGGGCACCGCGGTGCGGACGTACAGCGGGTCGGACCGCGGGTCGGGGCGCGGGTTCACCACGGCGCTCGCGGGGCGGAGGCGGAGGGGACGGCGGCGGGGCCGGAAGGCCCGGGCAGGCCGTACGGTTCGAGGGGTTCGAGGACGAAGCCCGCGCGCAGCGCGTCCAGCAGCCTGCGTCCTGGTGCGGTGAGCGCGGTGCCGTCGGGGGTGGTCAGCGGATGCCGGGCGACGATCCGGGCGAGCGGCACACCCGGGTGCAACACCATGCCGGGGGAGGGGAGTTGCAGCAGCACGCAGTCGTCGGGCCCGCACTCCAGCAGGCCGAACCCGGCACCGCAGTACCGCAGCCGCCCGTCCTTGAGCCGGTGCAGGCCGCCGGCGGGCGCCGCCGCCACCCGCACCGGGGCGCCGGTGTGCCGCACCACCAGCTGCACGGCGCCCGCCGCGTCCGTACGCGGCTCGCCGCCGGTGGCGTGGCCGTAGAGCTCCAGCACGTGGCGCAGCGCGGACGGCAGCGCGCGCTCCGCCAGCTCCAGCTCGCCCAGCAGCCAGGTCGAGCCCTGCATACGGCAGTTGAGCTCCAGCAGCAGCGGACGCTCGCCGTCCAGGACGAAGTCGGCGCCGAACAGGCCCCGGTAGCCGAGCGCGGCCAGCGCCTCGCCGACGCGCCGCGCCGCGGCGGCGGCCCGGGCCAGGGCGAGCGGCGCCAGCAGGGCGGGGGCCGCGAAGTCGCAGCCGGAGTAGGCGCCGAAGGGCGCGCCGACACCCTCGATACGGGTCAGCTGGACGGACGGGCGCAGTACCCGCACCGTGCTGTCCGCCGACACCAGCACGTGCACGTTGAGCGCGACGCCCTCGACGTAGCCGCTCACCAGCCAGGGCCCGCCGCCGACTTGGCGGATCGGCTGCAGGTCCGCCTCGTCGACGACCAGGTGGGTGCCCTTGCCGCTGGAGCCCACCGGCGTCTGCACCACGTAGGGGGAGCCGAAGCGGCGGCGCAGCTCCCGGTGGTCGAGCGCCGGGACCACCGCGTCCGCCGGGGTCGCGGCCCCCACCGACCGCAGCCACGCGCGCTGCGCCCGCTTGTCGCTCAGCATCGGCAGGGCCACGTGCGAGGGCGGCTCCAGCAGGCGGGTGCCGAGCGCGCCGAGTGCCGTGCGCCACTCGGGTTTCATCGCCGAGTAGGGCAGCAGCGCCAGCTCCCGGCCCCGCCAGCCGCCACCCGCCGCGCCCGCGCCCCCGTCCGCGCCCCCGTCCTCGTCGAAGGTGCCGGCGAGCGCGCGGAGCACCGTGTGGACCCCGGCCCCCGCCGGGGTGTGGTCGCGCACCCCCCGCTCCGGTTCCAGCGCGTGGAAGGAGGCCCCGAACTCGCCCGCCCAGCCCGTGTCCGGGCCCTCCACGCTCACCACCGCGGACAGGCAGCCGGTGCGCAGCAGCGGCAGCACGTTCAGGGGACGGGCACAGCACGACAGTCCGGGCAGGGCCCGCAGCCGGGCCACCGCTTCGTCACAGGATGTGATCACCCACGCGATTATGGAGAGCCCGGGACGGCGCTCGCCGCCACCGCACGCCCCGCCCCGCCCCGCACGAGGCACGCCCCGCCCCCACCCTCACCCGAACGAAGGAGCCCCCCGTGTTGACGGCCCGTCGGGCCCGCTGTCGGCACCCGGCAGTACCGTGCACGAATGAACAGCAGCACCGCCCCCGACCCGAACCGCCCGGCCGAACGCCCCGCCGAACACGCCGCCACCCGCACCGCCGCGCCCACCTGGCGGGTCACCGAGACCGCCGGCCTGGAGACCTCCTGGATCGACCTCGGCCCCACCTCCCTGACCGCCCACGGCCGCGCCGCCGCCGCCGAGCCCGCCCCGTACTGGCTCGACTACCGGCTCGACACCGGCGACGGCTTCACCACCCGCCGCATGCACGTCACCGCCCGCACCCCCGACACCACCCGCACCCTCGACCTGCGCCGCGACGAGACCACCGGCCACTGGACCGTCGACGGCACCCCCCGACCCGACCTCGACGGCGCCCTCGACTGCGACCTCGGCCTGTCCCCGCTCACCAACACCCCGCCCGTGCTGCGCCACGCCCTCCACCTGGGCCCCGGCGAGCGCCACTTCCTGATGGCCTGGATCCGCGTGCCCGAGCTGGTCGTCGTGCCCTCCCGCCAGACCTACACCCACCTGCGCCGCCACGAGGACGGCCGCGCCACCGTCCGCTACGCCTCCGGCGACTACCGGGCGGACCTGCTGCTGGACGCGGACGGCCTGGTCGCCGAGTACCCGGGCCTGGCCCACCGCATCGCCTGACGGGCCCGGGCCCGGGGCGTCAGGCCCGGCGCGGGCCCGAGGCCGGGGGGTGTTCAGACCGCGGTGCGCCCGCCGTCCACCGGCAGGAGGGCGCCGTGGACGAAGCCCGCCGCGTCGCCGGCCAGGAAGACGACCGCGGCGGCGATCTCCTCGGCCTCGGCGGGCCGGCCCGCCGGCGCCTCGGCCGCCAGGTCGCCGAGGCCCTCGCCCATGACCGCCGTGCCCTCGGTACGGGTGGGCCCCGCGCCGACGGCGTTGACCCGCACGCCGCGCGGCCCGTACTCGGCCGCCCAGGTGCGGGTCAGCAGGTTGACCGCCGCCTTGCTGGAGCCGTACAGGGACATGCCCGGCGCGCCGTGCGAGGCGGCCTGGGTGCTGATGTTGACGATCGCCCCGGCGCCGCGCGCGGCCATCGCCGGGGCCAGCTCGGCCACCAGGAAGTAGGGCGCCCGCACGTTGAGCGCGTAGACGGCGTCGAACTCCTCCTCGGTCGTCTCCTCGGTCGGCCCGAACGGGTAGACGCCGGCGTTGTTGACCAGGATGTCCACCCGGCCGCCGCCCAGTGCGGTGGCCGTACGGGCGAGGCGCCGCACCGCGGCGACGTCGCGCAGCTCGGCGGCGACGAAGTCGGCCCTGCCGCCGCCCGCCCGGATCGCGGCCACCACCGCCTCGCCGCGCGCCGCGTCCCGGCCCGCGACCAGCACGTGCGCGCCCTGCTCGGCCAGCGCGGTCGCGGTGGCCGCGCCGATGCCGCTCGTCGCGCCGGTCACCAGCGCGACCCTGCCCGCGAGGGAGGAGGAGATCATGACCACGGCCCTTCGGAGAACGGGGTGCTTCGCAGCGGGGGCGGGCGGGCGCTCGGCGCCCGCCCCTCCAGCGAACCACGCCCGGCGGTGCGGCGCCCCGTCGTCCAGGCGGCGCGGCACGGGCGGACGCACCCGCCGCCCGGATTCCCCGGCCCCGGGGCTCAGGTGCCGTAGGCGTGCGGGAAGACGTCCACCGCCTCGGCGACGACCTCCCGCACGTCCGCGTCCGGCCGGTGCTCCAGCGGCCCGGTCAGCGGGGCGAGGAGGTGCCCGGCGGCGGCGCGGTCGGGGTCGCGGGGGCGGGCCGGGGCGGGCCGTTCCGACCATCCCCGTGAAGGCCTCACGCGTACGAGTGAACGAGCTGGACCGGACGCCTTTCGACCACGTACAACTGCGCCCACAGGGCCTCCCGTTGAGCGATCCGCCACCCTCCGGCCCTGCCGCCCCACGCACCCCGAGGAGGGCCCGATGGCCGCCGAGATCACCTACGAGGAACTCGCCACCCTGGTCAGGACCCGCGCCGGCGTCCAGGTCACCGCCGAGGAACTCGCCGAACCGGGCCGCATGTTCCTCGACCTCGGCGTCGACTCGCTCGGCGTGCTGGGCGTCCTCGCCGACGTGGAGAACCGTTACGGCGTCTCCGTCGACAGCGCGGAGCTGCTCGGGCGTCCCGTCGCCGAGTTCCTCAAGGACGTCAACGCCCAGGTGGCGTCCGGCTCCTGAACGACCCGGAGCGGGGAGTCGGCCCGGCCGTCCGGGTGCCGGCCCGTACGACTCGACCGCCTCGGCGGCGCCCGGCGTCGTGATCATGGAGAACGGCAGCAACTTCCAGCAGGTCCGGGACCCGCAGGGCGGCCAGTGCTACCCCGGCACCGGCCCCGACACCGCCATCGCCAACCGGACCGGCGGCACCATCCTGCTCTTCCCCGACGGCAACTGTCAGACGAGAATCCTCAACCCCCTGGGGCCGGGCGAGTTCCGGCCGGACGAGAACGTCGGCAGCTTCCTGGCCCTGGACTGACCTCGCGCCACCCCCGTCCGCCCGTCCTCCGGCCCGAACACCGGAGGACGGGAGGACGGGCGCGTCCGGCCCCGCGCGCGTGCCTCAGATCGCGAGCGGGTCCGCGCACACCGCCAGGTCGTGGACCGTCGCCGCGAAGCGGGGTGCCACCGTGCCGGGGCCGAGGACGTCACGGGCCGCCGTCAGCAGCGCGTTGCGCAGCCGCCCGTGCGCGGCGAGGTAGCCGAGCTGGGTGAGCGCCGCCGACTGCAGCGCCCGTGCCCGCCGCTCCACCGGCGCCGGGACGGCCGACGGGATCGCGCAGGCGCCGACCACCGGGTCCAGCAGCAGCACCGCCCGCGCGTAGTCCGGCACCGCGCCCCCGCCGCCACCGCCCCCGCCGTCGTACGCGCGCTGCGCCGCGTCCACCGCCCGCCGCGCGCCGTCCTGTTCGGAGCCGTACCGTTCCGTGCCGTCCCGGTGCGCGCCGTCCGCGGCCGCGAGCTGCGCCCGGGCGGTGACGGCCGGCCGGGCGGCGCCCAGGGCGGTGCCGGTCAGGCGCGCCCACACCTCGCGCACGGTGCGGGAGGGGGTGTCCAGGTGGCCGGGGGCGGCGAGCAGCGGGGCGACGGCGCCCGCGTCGGGCAGGGCGCCGGCGGCGGCGCGGTGGGCGGCCAGCCACGCGGACACGTACGGGGCGCCCCACACCGGGTGCCCGTACGCGCCGAGTCCGACCTCGGCGGGGGTGCCGAAGGCGGCGGCGGTGGCGTCCAGCAGTTCGGCGCGGGCGGGGCCGGGGGCGCCGAGCAGTCCGGCGCCGGCCAGGTACACGGCGCGGTGCGCGGGCAGGTAGAGGTTCAGTTCGGCGGGGGAGGCGTGCCCGCCCGCGGGCCGCAGGACCATCCGCACCCCGGCGGCCTCGACCGCGTACAGGCCCTCCTGCCAGGGGATCCCGGTCCAGGCGGGCCAGTGGGCCCGGGGCGTCGGGGCGGACAGCGGGCCGCCGACCGTGTCGGTGGGGGCGAGGAAGTCCGGCCGGCCGGTGGAGACGGTGCGGCCGAGGTCGGAGCCGGCCAGGGCGAGCGGGCCGATGCCGAGCCGGGTGCCGTAGGCGTAGTCGACGAGGTGGGCCTGCCGGGCGCCCTCGGTGACCTGACGCAGCACCGCGTCGGCGAGGAACCCGTCGGGCGCGTACACCGCGAGGTCGGCGGGCGGTCCGGCGGGCGGGCCGGTGCGGGATCCGGTGAACAGCCCGCGCACGCCGCCGAAGTGGTCCACCCCGCTCTGGGTGTGGACCACGGCCCGCACCGGGCGGGTGTCCCCGGTGGTGGAGCGGTACAGGGCCAGGGCGGCGCGGGCCGTCTCGTACGAGCCGAGCGGGTCGATCACCAGCAGGGCGCGGGGGCCGGTGACGACGGTCAGGTTGGCGAGGTCGAAGCCGCGTACCTGGTAGAGGCCGTCGGCGACCCGGAACAGGCCCGAGGGGACGGCGAGTCGGCCCTGGCGGCGCAGCGCAGCCGCCACCGGGGAGTCGGCGTCGGCGGGGGTGTCGGAGGTGTGGAAGTCGAAGGCGTGGAAGTGCCAGACCGCCTCCTCGCCGTCCAGGGACGGCAGGGCCCGGTAGGGCGGGGCGGCGAGCAGGCCGCGTTGGGCGTTCTCGAAGTCGGCCGGGGCGTCGGGGAGTTCCTTGGCGCCGGCCAGGTTCCGTCGCGTGACGTACGCGGTCGGCTCCATGGGCACGAAGGTGTCGGCCACGGGCTTGCCCTCCTCAAGGCGTGACGGTCTCCGCGCGCTGCCCCGCGCGCGGAGACCGCCGACACTAGGGGTGACGGGCCGTATACACAACGGCAGGGGTGTGTGGAATGCGTGCGGGGTCGCGGCCGGTGCCCGGGTGCGGGGGTCCATCACCCGTTCGGGTGGCCGCGTGGCCGCTTCCGGTGCGGGCGGCGGGCGCGTGGGTAGCGTCGGGCCATGATCGCGGACCCGTCAACCATCCTGACGTGTCGACGATTTGACTTATTGTCACATCAGTTAAGAGGCATCGTCGCATGGCAGAGAAGCGCCTGAAGTCCTGGGGCAACAACCGCTCCGGCCAGCTCGGGGACGGCACCTGGGCCGACCTCCGCACCACGGCCACCACCGTCCTCGGGCTCACCAGCGCCGAGGTGGTGAAGATCGCCGCCGGCGGCGCCGGTGCGAGCCTCGGGTACGGGCTGGCCCTGCTGACGGACCGTACGGTGCAGTCCTGGGGCGTCAACGGCTCGGGCCAGCTCGGCGACGGCACCGTGTTCAGCCACAACGCCCCCGGCCAGGTGGTCGACGTCTCCGACGCCACCGACATCGCGGCCGGCGGCGCGCACAGCCTCGCCCTGCTCGCCGACGGCACCGTGGTGGCCTGGGGGCAGAACACCCACGGCCAGCTCGGCAACGGGACGAACTCCGACAGCGGCGTCCCGGTCCGGGTCGAGGGCTTGCACAAGGTCGTCGCCATCGCCGCCGGCCTCCACCACAGCCTGGCGCTGCGCGAGGACGGCACCGTGTGGGCCTGGGGCTACAACGGCAACGGCCAGCTGGGCGACGGGACTTCGGCGAGTCGCGGCCTCCCGGCACCGGTCACCGGCCTGACCGGCGTGAGCCGGATCGCCGCCGGGGCCGGCCACAACCTCGTCCTGGTCGGCAAGCCGGGCGCCGGCGCCTCGGTGAAGGCCTGGGGCTACAACGCCACCGGCCAGCTCGGCGACAACACCACCATCAACCGCTTCACCCCGGTCGCCACCCGGCCGACCTGGTCGGGCGGCGTCTCGCAGATCGCGGCCGGCTGCAACCACAGCATGGCCGTGGTCGACGACGACAGCCGCCTCAAGGCCTGGGGCCAGAACACCGCCGGCCAACTCGGCGACGGCACCACCGTCTTCCGCGTCCTGCCCGTCACCGTCCCCGGCCTGACGGACGTCCGCCTGGTGGCCGCCGGCCGGGAGCACACCGTGGCACTGTCCGGCACCAGCACCGTGCACTCCTGGGGCAGCAACGGCTCCGGCCAGCTCGGCGACGGCACCACCACCGACAGCAGCACCCCGGTGCCCACCCTCACCGCGCTCACCGGCATCGACAAGATCGCCGCACCGGTGGGCGGCGACTTCAGCCTCGCCAACTGAGGCCCCGGGCGGGCGGCGTGGCGGGTTGTGCGCTCAGAGCGGGATGACGTTCACGGCCTGCGGCCCCTTGGGTCCCTGTTCGATCTGGAACTCCACCCGCTCGCCCTCCGTCAGGGTCCGGAACCCGCCCCCGATGATGCTCGAGTAGTGGACGAAGACGTCCGGGCCGGGGATGTCCGGCGTGATGAAGCCGAACCCCTTCTCGGCGTTGAACCACTTCACGGTGCCGAAGTTGACCAGGGCCCGGCGGCCCTCCGCCGCCACCGGCCCGGGCGCGGCCCGGTTCGCGGTCGCCTGTGCGGGGGTCGCCTGTGCGGGGGTCGCCTGCGTCGGGGTCGCCTGTGCCGGGGCTGCCTGTGCCGGGGCGCAGAGCGCGATCAGGGCCGCGAGGGCGAGGAGCGGCACGCACACCACGGCCGTCACGCGGCCGCGGACAAGGGAGAGAGGGGACATCGCACACTTCCTGACGGGACGTAGTCGATCGCCCACTCACAGTGCGGGCGGGGGTCGTTCTCCCGCAAGTGCCCGGAGCGGGAAGTCGGCCCGGCCGACTTCCCGCGTCCCGGCGCCACGACGGGAACCTCAGCAGCCCCGGCCGCCCCTCCTGCCACAATGCGCGGTGAGCGTTCTCGTAGCCGCCACCATGCAGACAGTGAGGTCATCATGTCGAAGGTCAAACTGAGTACCAACCACGGCGACATCGTCCTGCGCCTCGACGCGGAGAAGGCCCCGGCGACGGTGGAGAACTTCCTCCGGTACGTCACGGACGGCTTCTACGACGGGACGGTCTTCCACCGGGTCATCGACAACTTCATGGTCCAGGGCGGCGGGATGGAGCCCGGACTGAAGCGGAAGGAGACCCGCGCGCCCATCGAGAACGAGGCCGACAACGGCCTGAAGAACGTCAAGTACTCGGTGGCGATGGCCCGCACGGGGGACCCGCACTCGGCCACCGCCCAGTTCTTCATCAACGTCGCCGACAACGACTTCCTCAACCACAGCGGCAAGAACCCCCAGGGCTGGGGCTACGCCGTCTTCGGCGAGGTGGTCGAGGGCCAGGAGGTCGTGGACGCCATCAGGGCCGTCGCCACGGGCTCCAGGGCCGGCCACCAGGACGTCCCCAAGGAGGACGTGGTCCTGGTGAAGGCCGAGGTCGTCGAGTAGGGCGGACGGGCGGGCGGGGAGCGGTCGGGAGTGGGAAGTCGGCCCGGCCGACTTCCCACTGCGCGCGGCGCGCCGGAGCAGGGCCGGGAAAGCCCGGAGGTCGGAGCGCGGAAATCCGGATGACCGCGGCCGCCGCCCCCGACAATGGCGCATGCTGACCGACCACTGGCCGCTGCTGGGCCTGCGCCTGCGCACCCCCCGCCTCGAACTGCGCCTGCCCGCCGACGACGAACTCGCCGCCCTGGCCGACCTCGCCGCCCAAGGCGTCCACGAACCGGACCGGATGCCCTTCATCGTCCCGTGGACCGACCTCCCCTCGGCCCAGCGCGCCCGCTCGGTGGTCCAGCACCACTGGCTGCGCCGGGGCAACTGGTCCCCGGACGACTGGGCGCTGAACCTGGCCGTCTTCGAGAACGGCCGGGTCGTCGGCCTGCAGACCGTCGCCGCCCGCGACTTCGCCGTCCTGCGGCAGGCCTCCACCGGCTCCTGGCTCGGCGCGCGGCACCAGCGGCAGGGCATCGGCACCGAGATGCGCGCCGCCGTCCTGCACCTGGCCTTCGCGGGCCTGGGCGCGACGGAGGCGGTGTCGGGCGCCTTCGAGGACAACCCCTCCTCGTACGCCGTGTCGCGCAAGCACGGCTACGAACCCGACGGCGTCGACCGCCACCTGGTCCGCGGGCGCGGCGTGACGGAGCGGCGGCTGAGGCTCACCCGGGAGCGCTGGCAGGCGCGGCGCGACGTCCCCGTCACCCTCGACGGGCTGGCGCCCTGCCTGCCGCTGTTCGGCCTGCCGGACGGCTGCGGCGAGGGCATTTCAGACCCCGCGTGAGTGGGGCCTTTGGGGCGGTACGGTCAGGCGATGTACACGCTGCCGCCGAACCGCACGACCACCCGCGGCTGTCCGTTCACTCGTCCGTGATCACCGGAAAGCGGCGCCGAGGCCTGGCAGACTCGACCGCATGCCCGAACAGACCCCCGTCCCGGCAGCGGACGAGGACGACGCCCTGCGCCCCTACGCGGCCCACTACCCCGACGTGGCGCGGGCCGGGTCGCTGCTGAACGCCCTTCGGGCACAAGCCGATCGGGCGGGGCTCCGGCTCGGGGGCGAGCCGGCCGCCGAGCCGGGCCGGCGCCGGACGGCGGCGCGGGTGACCACCGGGGCCCGGTTGACACGGGTCGGGATGACGGCGAGGGAGCGCAGCTTCGACGTCAGCTGCTGGGCGGGCGGAGTCCACCTGGCCACCGGCAGCACCGGCGACCTCGCCGAGGCCGCCGGGGCGGTGGCCACCTGGCAGGCGGGGGCCCGCCTCGCCGAACTCCTCGCGCGGTCGCCCTTCCTGCGGACCTGGGAACTGGCCGAGGCCCACGAACGGGGCGACGCCGTGCCGGTCCGATGGCGCCGACTGCGCGAGTCCGCCACGCACGAGCGCCGACACGAAACCGGCCTGCGGAAACTCGTCGAGGCGGCCCACGCGCAGCCGCGCCTGCGGGCCCTGTCGCCGGGCCGGAGCATGTACTGGCTCACCTTCAGCCGCCGGGCGGCGCCGCCGCTCTCCTACGACCTGCCGAGGGTCGCGCCACTCGGTGACGGCCGCTACCGGGTGCGGTTCGACGACGGGCGGCTGCAGGACGTCGACGGCGCGGAGGCGGCCGTCGCGGCGGTCGTCGATGCGCTGCCCGACGACGCCGTCCCCTCCTGAGCCGCCGACCGCTGCGAGTTCCTGGCCACCTGCCGCGCCACTGCGGTCCCCTGGCCGCCCGCGAGCGCCGTCGTCAACTACCGGGCCGGGCCGCCCTGCCCCGCCCCGCGTGCTGCGGCAAGGCGGGCGCGCGGCCTCCCGGGTGCGCGAACACCATGCGCGTCGACAAACGATGAACCGCACATGTCACGGCGTTCACCGCGCCGTCCACCGTTCGTTGACCGGCCGGCCGGATCGTTCACCACGGCGCGGAACACAGCCCGCGCAACCCACCCACGACCCACGGAATCGAGGGAGACCATGCGTATCTCCGCACGTACCGCCGCGCTGGCCGCGGTGACCGCCATCGGGCTCGGCACCATCGCCACCGGCACCGCCCAGGCCGCCCCGGCCCCCGCCCAGGCCGCCCTCTCGGCCGCCCGCAGCACCACGGTCCACCTGCACAACGGCACCGGCTGCACGCTCAACCGCACCGACTACTCGCTGTCCCACGGCATCTGGACCCAGGGCCAGGAGCCGCCGCAGTGGCTGGGCAACACCGGGGACGCCGTCTTCCAGTCGGAGAGCAACGGCTTCATGACCGGCACCGAGGGCTCGGTGACGTTCCAGGCGTCCAACTGCGAGGAGGGCTGGCGCAACGGCGCGGCCGTCAGGCTGCACTGGAACAACCCCTACGTCGGCAGCAACGGCTACGACGACGACGGCACCACCCGGGGCTTCTTCCGCACCACCCACGACACCGGCGCCGGCGACAACGCCAACGTCTACTGGGGCGCCTGGAAGGCCTGACCCGGCCCCCGGGCACCGCCGGCCGACTCAGGAACCGACCCCCCTCCGCACGTGCCGGATGAACGGTGCCCCGCGACTGGATGCCGAACGGCCCGGACAGCCCGGGCCGTTCGGCACCCGGAGCGACGGTCAGGTGCCCCGGTGCCCCGGTGCCCCGGTGCCCCGGTGCCCTGGGGAAGGGAAGCGTTCCAGGACTTCCCCGCCGAGCACTGGGTCCACCCTCGGACCACGAACCCCGTAGGGTCGACCTTCGCCGCCGTGCGCCCGCGCACCGGGGTGGCCAAGGGGGCCCGGCTGCCGGACCGCCGGGTCGGCCGTAGTCTTCAAGTCGATCGAGTCGGCTCGGATCTCGTTGAAAGGCAGGACCAGGTCGCATGACGGGCACCGAGGACAACGACTACTGCGCGGTCTTCGTGCAGGGCGCGAGCCGACAGGACGTGACCGGGCTCGTGGCAGCAGTGCTGGGCGTCCCGGCCGACGAGTACACGGTCCGGTTCGGTGACCTGGAGCTCGACATCCAGCCCAACCCCGACGCCGGACTGGCCGACGAGTTCGTCGGCTGGCCACTCAAGATCGACGTGGAGGGGCGGCGGGCCACCATGGTGGATGCCGTCTCCCGATTCCTCACAGCGGCGTGGGACGCCGGATACCAGGCCGTTGCCGCCTGCGACTTCGAGAGCGAGCTCCCCGAACTGGGCGGATACCCCCGCTACCGCGTCTGACCGGATCAGCTGATTCACAGGTACCGACGGCTGCTCCCGGCCGGTCGCTCGCCCACCTGCCGGCGGCCTCGGAACGCCGTCCGGTGACCGTCCCGCACGGCCCGGCCGCGGAGGTGTTCCAACGCGCCCTCGACGCCCTGCTGCCGGCGGGCCCGTCGCCGCTGCGCGCCGTCCTGGCCGGACCGGGACTGCCCGCCCCCGACAGCGGGGCCGACATCCTCCTCGTGCCGACCCACCCCCGGACGGGAGCCTGGGCCCCGCCCGCTCAGGCCTCCCACGCGTACCCGGTGCCGCTGCCGGTCGGGGTGTGGCGGTGGCTGGCCTTCCCCGAGCCGCACCTGCCCGTCCCCGCGTCGGGTGGCATGCCCGACGGCGTCCTGCGCGACGACCCGCCCGCTCCGTGCGCCCGTTACCCCTTCCGGGCCGACGAGGGCGTGTTCCGGCACACCCTGGCCCGGCTGCCTGCCGTCCGCAGCCCGTGGCTGCGGGAGATCCTGGAGAACCTCGACCGGCACATGCGCGCGGGCCTCTTCTGACCGCCGTCCGGGCCGTCACGTTCCGAACCCGGATGACGCGGGCCGCACCGGGCCCGGATCGGGAGGCCGGCCGGTGTCCTTTCCCCACCACGGGCGTTGAACGGGCGGGCGTCATGGGGGCGCCCTTTCCGACAGCCGTTGCCGCGACCGGCCGACCGGCCGGTGCGGCGACCGGGAAGGAGACGAGCATGGCCACGTACAACACGGAGATCTACACGGGCGGCGGGGGCTGGCAGGCGGACGAGCCCCTCACCCTCAACATCGCCAACCGTGGGCAGGCCGTCGGTGACGGCACTCCCTCGACGGGGACCACGGTCACCTGGACCAGCCCCGACGCGGGGGCGGGCAACGTCACCTTCTTCGACGACGGCAACAGCTTCCGGGGCACGGCCCAGTTCCCGGGCGAGGGCCCCGTCGAGTACCGGGGCTCCCTGGCCGACTGAACGGCGACCGCGCAGGCCCCTGGCCCGGACGGACCCTCGCGCCGGTGAGCGCGAGGGTCCGTCATCCGGTTCCGTCCCCGCTCCGGTCCCGCGACGAGGCGCTGCCACGGCGTCCCGCCCGCTGCTCCGCGCTCCGATCCCCCTGGTGGCCAAGGCCGGAGGCGGGTCGGGGCCGACGCCGCCGTTCCGGTGGGGCGGGGGAGGAGTAGGAAGTCGACTGGGCCGACTTCCTACTCCGGAGCGCCGCTCAGCGGCGCGCGCGTTCGTGGTGGACGAGGCCGGCGCCCGTGCAGGTGGGGGTGAATCCGGCCTTGGCGAGGACCCGGCCGGAGGCGGGGTTGGCCTCCCGGTGGACGGCGAGCACCCGGGCGGGCAGGCCGTCGCCGGTGAGGAACTGCCGTACGGCGGCGGTGGCGTGGCCGCTGCCCCGGGCGTCCTCGCGCACGACGTAGCTGAGCCGGCCGGTGCCGCGGCCGGGGTCGAGCCGGAGCCGGACGACGCCGAGCAGGTCCCCGCCCACCTCGATGCCGCGAACGAGGAGCCCGGGGTCCGTGGCGGCCTCGCGGACGTAGGCGAGGGCCTGGACGCCGGTCATCGCGCCGAACCACACATCCGTGGCGGACCCGTCGGCATGGATGCGGCGAACCGACTCGGCGTCGCCGTCGGCCAGTTCACGCAGCCGCAGCACCGGAGCGGGCCGCCGTATCAGGCGAAGACGAGGCGGAAGACCTGGTTGTAGACGAAGAAGCCGCCGGGCTGGCCGGGGATCGGCTGCAGGTTGAAGGTCTCGGTGAACTGCATCGGCTTGTCGAAGGCGTTGTCGATGGCGAGGTTGCCGGTCACCGTGACCAGGACGCCGCCGCCCGGGGCGGGCTGGGCGTCGGAGGAGGTGACGCTGTGCTTGACGACGGCGAGTTCGGGCCTGCTGATCGCCTCGATGATGCCCGCCTGCCCCTGGACCTGCTTGCCCTCCCAGGTGAGCATCGACTCGGGGCGGTAGAGGCTCGCCAGGTTGTTGCGAGTGGCGCTGCCGCCGTCGAAGGTCGTGTAGTAGTGCCCGACGAACGAGTTCGCAATGCTGTTGAAATCCATGAATGGAACGTAGCGATCCGATCGCCGTCGGCACTCGAATTGCACAGTAATCGGCGTGCTCCGGTCGCCGGTGTGGTAGCGAGTGGGAAGTCGGCCTGGCCGACTTCCCACTCCGGCGCGGCCGTTCTAGCAGGGGCTGAGCCAGTAGACCCAGCCCCAGGGAGCCGCGCGGTCCTCGCTGTAGCCGCCGGGCGAGGTCCAGCCGACGTTGCCGTCGGCGCCGTAGAACCTGGCGTACAGCGTGGACCGCTGGTTGTTGATCCACGATCCGGTCCCGGTCCAGTAGATGCGGACCGGGTAGTTGCAGGTGAACAGGCGCAGTTCCTCGCCCGTGAAGTTCGTGCCGCTGTACGCGCACACGTAGGTGTACGGGCAGCCCGAGGACAGGGCGGGGGAGTCGGCCTTGGCGGCGAGGTCGCGGGCCCGCTCCTCCCCGGGCAGCGGGAGCAGCAGCTCGCCGCCGGGCAGGGCGATCTTGTTGACGGCCACCTGGCTCGCCCCGGGGGTCTTGGCGAGGTAGTCGTCGACCCGGTCCTGCAGGCTCCTGGCCTGGGCACCGCTCAGCCCCAGGTCCCGGGCCTGCGCCGAGAAGCCGGCCTGGCCGGCGCCCGTGCCGCCCGCGCCGGTGGCGGCGGACGCGGCCGGGGCGACGCACACCGCCAGGGCGGCCGCGACGGCGAAGGGCACCGCGAGCAGACGCTTCTTCATGGTTCCCGCTTTCAGGCGTTTCAGCATGAAACCTCCTTGTAGGGGTCCTTCGGAAGCCCATCCTGTCCGGGCGCGGAAGCGGGGGTCTTGTAGGAATGCGTACGGCCGCTTGGCACCGGGGCGCGTGGAGCCGTGATCACGTGGCCAGGAAAAAGGGTTGGACGGGACGAGGCCCGGGCTTGTAGCTTGCAGTCGACCGTGACACCGCCCGAGGAGGTGAGACCCATGACCGCAGTACCGATATGGGTGCTCCCCTTGGGGTTCACGGCCGGCGACTGACGCAGGGTGTCGCCGGGAGCGCCGCGATGAGCAGGCAACTCCCGAAAGGCCACACCGATGCACTCTTCCCAGCCCCTTCACTTCACCGCCGAGTCCACGGCGGACGGCATGACCGAACGCGACTTCACCGTGGGCGGCGTCCCCGGTGTGCTCTGGTCACCCGCCTCCCCTGCCACCGGCGCCGGTCGCGCACCCCTGGTCCTGATGGGCCACGGCGGCGGCGCCCACAAGAAGCACCCCTCCATGGCGGGCCGGGCGCGGCTCCTGGCGGCCGGCTGCGGCTTCCACGTCGCCGTCCTCGACGCACCCGGTCACGGCGACCGGCCGCGCAGCGCGCAGGACGAGGCGGACATCGCCGAACTGCGCGCGGCGCAGGCGGCGGGCGAGCCGGAGGGCCCGGTCGTCGTCCGCTACAACGCCCGCCTGGCCGAGCTCGCCGTACCCGAGTGGCAGGCGGCGCTGGACGCCCTCCAGGAGCTGCCGGAGGTCGGCGCCGACGGGCCGGTGGGCTACGTCGGCATCGCCATGGGCACCGCGCTCGGCGTGCCGTTGGTGGCGGCCGAGCCCAGGATCACGGCCGCGGTCTTCGGGCTGATGTGGCCCGACGCCCTGGTCGAGCAGGCGCGGCGGATCACCGTCCCGATCGAGTTCGCCATGCAGTGGGACGACGAGCGCATCCCGCGCGAGGCCGCCCTCGCACTCTTCGACGCCTTCGCCTCGACGGAGAAGACACTGCACGCCAACGCGGGCAAGCACTTCGACTTCCCCAGGTCCGAGGCCGACAGCGCGGCCCGCTTCCTCACCCGGCACCTCGCCCGGACGGCCACCTCGCCGGCGTGACGTGCGCGGTCGCGGCGCCCGGCGTGCCGGCCGGGCGCCGCGACCCCCGGCAGCATCGCCCCGACGAACGGCTCGGACGCTCCCGGGGCGGTCCGACCTCCGAGAGCCAACAAACAGTGCCGGAACAGCCGAAACCGCACTCTGACGACGACCTCCCTGTGAGCTCGCCCGCCATGAGGGCTACTGCGCCCACTTCGACGAGGGCGGCGAGTCCCGCGCAGGCGTGGCGGGGGTTCTACGCGGAGGACGCGCTGCTCACCTTCGAAGGCCAGCAGGTCCAGGGACGACAGGCCATCGAGGCGAAGCTTCGGGACCTGAGCAACGTCGACAGCCAGCGGCTGTCCGACGGGGGCGTGCTCACCGTTGTCGTCGGCAAGCTCGGATTCGACGACTCGGCCGTCGACTTCACCGAGACCTTCGTGCAGACGCTCACCGGCAACCACCTCTCCCTCAGCCACCACGTCTTCCGGCTGGCTTTCTCGCCCGCCTGGCGGAGGTGGCTCTGGAGCCGAGCCGCACCTGGGCGCGGACGGCCGCTGCCGCCCGCTGCCCCCGGCCGTCACGCCGCGACTGCGGGCGGACCGCCCGCAGTTGGAGTCCGTGGGGGAGAAGACCCGCCTCCCGCGAATCGAACCGGGACCCGGCCCCGCACAGGAGCGGGGGAGGGCCCGGCCGGAGGGGTCCGTAAGGGCGTGCGGCCCGCAGCCATGGACGGCGGAGCGGGAAGTCGGCGGGGCCGACTTCTCACGCGAGGCGTTCGGGGGCGGCGGTGAGGCGCCGGCCGTCGTGGGAGCGGACGCGGGCGGGGCCGGGGTGCAGGGCGTCGAGGACGCGGACGGCGTAGACCTCGGCCATGCCGTCGGCGACCTCGTCGGGGGTCAGCCAGGCGATGGCGGTGGACTCGGAGGAGAGCCGTTCGGCGCCGCCGGCGGGGTGGCAGCGGAAGACCAGGGCGACGACGCCACGGGCCATGTTCTTGTAGACGCCCGTGAGTTGGTCGACGCCGACCTCGATGCCGGTCTCCTCTCGGATCTCGCGGCACAGGCCGTCCTCGACGGTCTCGGCGAGTTCGAGGACGCCGCCCGGCGGCTCCCAGGCGCCGTTGTCGGCCCGCCGGATCGCCAGCACGCGCCCGTCCTCGCGGACGACCACTCCCGCGACGGACACGGAGTGGAGCGCTGCGGGGGAGGGATCGGCGGCGCCGTCCCCGCAGCCGTTCTGGCCGCCGCTGTTCATGGTGGTGCCCTCCTGGTTGAGCGGTGGAGCAGGAAGTCGGCGGGGCCGACTTCCTATGCGCGGGCCGGGTCGGTGGGGATGGTGTTGCCCCGGGACCAGAGTTCCTCGATGTGCTCGGCGAAGCGGTCGAACATGCCGTTCTCCTCGCTGCGTCGCAGGTGCATCAGCGGGGAGTCGTGGCCGACGGTGCGGGCCAGGTGCGGGGTGACCAGGGCGTGTTCGTCGAAGCGGAAGACGGACAGGCCGATGTGGTTCGGGCCGTCCTCCGGGGAGCTGAAGCGCGCCTCGACGCCCTGGCTGCCGGAGAGCTTGGCCAGGTGCTCCAGCGTGACCCGGATCCGGGTGGACACGGTGAGGGCCACGTCCTCGATCTGCTCCCGCCGGCGCGTCGTCCCGGACTCGGGATCGCCGAGGAGGAAGCGGATGCGGCAGCCGCTCTCGGCCTTGCGCCGCAGGGTCTGGAGGAGGTCGGGCTGCTCCAGCCAGACGAAGTAGTTGGTGTACCCGGCGAGGAAGACCTCGGACCGCGCCTCGGCGATCAGCTGCGCCCAGACCGACTGAGGGCAGACCGACCGGTGCGGATAGACGGCGAACACCTCCCGGTCGTGCCCGGTCTTGACGTTCGCCCGGACGCTGTTGGGCCAGATCACTCGTTCATCAACCCCTGAAGCCGCGCAGACATCGATACGGTTCCGCTGATGCGGCACCAGCGCCGCGTCGGAGAGCCGGCGTTCCACTGTCCCAGGCGTAAGAAGCCGTTGGCGGGTCTCCTGGAGGAGCGGGAGCCGGCCGCGCGCGAGCGCGTGGAGGGGCTTCGGGAGGCGGCGGACCGGGTACTCGCTGAGCTCGCCGAAGCGGAGACGGCCCGGACAGGCAGGTGAAGCCGGCCCGGAAGCCGGTGATTCCTCCGGGCCGGTGCCCGCGACGAACGCTCCCGCAGGAGTCTCCCTGCCGAGGGCCCGCGCGATCGGGCTCGATCGTCCCGGTGTGGCGTCCCGCGCTTTCCACGGACGCGCTCGCTCCCCACCGCCAGCGCGTCCTCGCCACGCTCACCGGGCAAGCATCCGGCGGGAAGCCGGTGATGTCCTGTCAGAAGATCAACTTCCGTACTCGGACTGGAGCCGGTTCCGGCTAGTGTGGAAGGAGTTCGATCGAGGATGAAGCGGCCGGCCGACCGGGGGTGGGCCGACGAGCCCGCCCCGGGACGGTCCACGCTCGCCGCCGGGCCGGCCGGCGGCTCATGGGCCTCGTCATCGGCCACGGCACCATCCGCTCACGCACGGCGGGGCAGCGAATCGTCTCGTCCTCGCGTGATCGCCAACGAAAGAGCAACCGATGCAACCGATTGTCCTGTTCGACCTGGACGGCCTCTTGATCGACTCCGAGCCGGTCTGGGACGCGGCAAAGCGTGACGTGTTCGGTCCGCTTGGCCTGCACCTCACAACGGAGATGCAGGCGGCGACGCGCGGGCTGCGGCAACGGGACATGGTGGCCTACTGGTTCGATCGGGCCACGATTCAAGCCGACCCCGACGACGTCGAGCAGCAGATCGTGGCCGCCGTGTGCCGCAGGTTGGAGGAAGTGGCGCTGAAACCCGGCGCCGAACACGCCGTCGCGGCGTGCGCGCGCGCATCGAGGGGGATGGCCGTCGTGTCGTCTTCGCCGGAGTCGGTGATTCGGCATGCGCTCGCGAGCACCGGCCTTGACCGATCCTTCGATGCCGTGTTCTCGGCCGAAGACGACGAACACGGCAAGCCCCACCCGGGCGCCTATCTCCGCGCAGCCGCCGCCCTCGGCGCGTCACCCGACGAATGCATCGTGATCGAGGACTCGCTCAACGGCGTCCTCGCCGGCGTGTCAGCCCAGATGACGGTCGTCGCCGTTCCCGAGGCCGCTGATCGCCGCGATCCTCGCTTCGCGATTGCCACGCTGGTACTGGAGTCCCTCAAGGATCTCGACACCTCCGTATTCGGCGCGTATGTGTCCGGGGGGAGCCGGGACGCCACGTGGGCATCGCGTGCTGTGGATCCTCAACCGTTCCGCGAACCGGATCGTGCTGTATGACGCCCTCGACCGTGGGTTCGGGCCTTCACGGGTGAAGGCCCGAACCCACCCCGGGACGGTTCACGCTCGCCGCCGCTTCACCCGGTTGTGGGCGCCTCCTTGGAGGTGATCGGGGTGGCGGCCGACGGCCTGGCAGGATGACGGCATGGAACGAGTGCTCGGCATCGGTGGATACTTCCTGCGGGCCGCCGACCCGGCGGCGCTGGGCGCCTGGTACCGCGACTGCCTGGGGCTGGACGCCGACGAGCACGGCCTGTGGCAGCAGGAAGCCGGGCCGACGGTGTTCGCGGCGTTCGAGTCCGGGACCGACTACTTCGGGCCCCGTAGCCAGCAGACCATGCTCAACTTCCGCGTCCGCGACCTGGGGGCGATGCTCGCCCAGCTGCGCGCCAAGGGGGCCGACGTGGCCGGGGAGACCCAGGAGATGGACGGCGTCGGCCGGTTCGGCTGGGTCACCGACCCCGAGGGCAACCGCATCGAGCTCTGGCAGCCCGCCTGACCGCGCCGCCCGCGGACACGCCTCCGGCCCGGCGCGGGAGTCCGCGCCGGGCCGGAGGCATGTCCACTGTCCCTGCGGCTACTTCGGGGTGTACCAGCTGAACTCGAGGACGGTGTCGTTGTAGTCGGCGTCGTCGCCGTTCTCGGCGACGAGCACCATCAGGTTGTAGGCGCCGATCTCGTACGGGCCACCGGAGTTGAGCCTGCTCGGCTTGAAGACGCCGTCGCCATCGCTGAACTCGAAGACGGCAGTGAGGCCGGCCTGCCCGGTGATGGTCTGCTGGCCGATGACGGCGTTGTGCTCGCCGGTCCCGCTGAACGCCAGGTCGACGACGCCATCCTTGCTGGTGAGCCGCACCTTCTGGACGTTGGACGAGTTGGTCTTGGCCTTGACGGCGACCTTGGCGCCGGCGGGCAGGCTGATCTCGGCGGTGTTGCCCTTGGCGAAGACGTAGGCGTCGGACATGGGATTCCTTCGTTCCGGAGGGAGTTCTCGTGGTGATCACCGCTCACGCTAGCCGCGCCGCGATCGATTCCAAGGAACTCCGTTCCGGAATAACACTTTCGAGGGAACGATCTTGACATCGGGCGCCAAGTGCCAACCCCCGCAAGGGAGGTGGGGTTCTCTGGGGGTTCCTCTCGGGGGCAACCCGGATGTCGGCCCGGGCCGCCAGGCCGGACACTCGGTCCATGCGCATCACACGGGCCGGTTGGGCCGTCATGACGGTGCTCGCCACTCTCATCGCCGTGGTCTCCGCCAAGTACTTCAGCTTCGACCCCGCGGGGTTCTTCGAGCAGCAGCGCGCCACCTACCTGCGCCACGAAGTCCCGCTCTACATCCACATCTTCGGCGCGATCACCGCACTCGCGGTCGGGCCCTGGCAGTTCTCCGCCCGTCTGCGCGAGCGCCGGCCGCGCCTGCACCGCCGGATCGGCGTCGTCTACCTGCTCGGCTGCCTGGTCGGCGGGGTGGGCGCGCTGCTGCTGGCGCCCGTCGCGTACGGGGGAGCGGTCGCGAGGCTCGGCTTCGTCGGCCTGGCCGTGGCCTGGCTGGTGACCGGCAACGCCGGGCTGCGGGCGATCCTCGACGGCCGGGTGGCCGACCACCGCCACTGGATGATCCGCAGCTTCGCGCTCACCTTCGCCGCCGTCACGCTGCGCCTGATGCTGGTCGCCGCGACGGCCGCGCATCTGGACTTCCGCACCTCCTACACCGCCATCGCCTGGCTGTGCTGGGTGCCCAACCTGCTGCTGGCCTGCTGGTTCACCCGCCCCCGCCGCGCCGTCGCGGAGGTGGTGGCAGGTCAGTAGGGGTGCTTGTCGGGCCTGGCCCTCCACGCGTCGTACGCGGGCTTGCCGAGTTCGGGGCAGAACTGCACCATGCGGATGCTCCGCTCCTCGATGGGCTTCTTGAAGTCGTCGTACTGGTACTCGTCGCTGAACCCGATGTCCTGGGTGTCCTGCAGGTCCTGGCTGAAGTAGACGGCGTCGAACCGGGACCAGTAGATGGCGCTCATGCACATCGGGCACGGCTGGCCGCTGGTGTAGATCTCGCAGCCCTTGAGCATCCGGGCGCGGAACGGCTCCTTGTCCGACGGCTCGCTCGGGATGAGTTCCAGCGTGCTCTCCCGCTCGGCGACGGTGGGCTTCCCGGTGTCGGGCGCAGGGGAGCCGGCGGCGGCGGGGGAGTCGGAGCAGGCGGCGACCAGGCGGACCCCGGCGCCGAGTGCGAGGCGGCGCGGGGCGTCGCGCCGGCCGATGACGCGGGCCGCGGCGTTGAACTGCCGGAACGTGCCGAGGTGACGGTCGCCCGCGTTTCCCCCGTGGACGGCTTCCTTGATCGAACCGGGGGATTCCGGCCCCGGCTAGCCCGGTCGGGCAGCGGTGTTCCCCCGCCCGGGTAGCCGGTACGGCGGGCCTCCGCGCCGGAGTCGGGGGTTCGGGTACGGATCGGGCTCGACGCGGGGAACGGCCCCGCGTCGACGCACCCCGAGCCGCAACCCTCAGGAGCCTCCGTGGCCCGTATGAAGCCCCTCGTCCTGACCGCCCTCGCCGTCGCCGTCACCGGTGTCCTGGCCACGGGCACCGTGGCCGCCGTCGCCGACGGCAAGCCCAGCCACAAGCCCGTCGGAGAGCCCGTCGGCGAGCCGGCGGGCAAGCCCGTGGGCAAGCCCAACGTCAAGCCGACCGTCGTCGTCCCGCACGACCCGGCCGCCGTCAGCCCCGCACTGATGGCCGCGCACGACCAGGTCGTCGGCGACTGGATCGACGTGGCCCCCGGGGACAACGGGGTCGCCATCGTCAGCTGTCCGTCCGGGGAGGTGCCCACCGGCGGTGGCGGCCAGACCAGCGCCTTCCGGATCTTCGTCACCGACTCCTACGCGACCGACAACTCCTGGGTCGTGCGCGGCACCAACACCGGCACCGGGACCGAGTCCATCCGCGCGACCGCCGTCTGCACCGCGCTCTGACCTTCCGGCCGGCCCTCCGGCCGCACCCGTACGACGAACGGCCCGGGCCCGGGCGGTGGTTGCCAGGGCCCGGGCCGTTGCGTCGCCCGGCTACTTCGGCGCCGGCAGCAGCCCCAGGTCCGAGACCGGCCCGAGGTGGGCGAGCTTGTCGGGGTTGGACACGGCGTGGACGGACCGCACCGCGCCGTCGGCGTCGATGTCCAGCTCGATGACGCCGGCCACGCGCTGCTCCGCGTCGTACACCACCGCGCCCGGGCGGCCGTTGACCCGGGCCGGGACGAGGCGCGCGCCCAGGCGGCGGACCCGGCGCAGGCCGCCGACGAGCAGCTGGGCGACGCGGCGCGGGTCGGTGAGGGAGTGGGCGAGTGCGCGGGCCTTGCCGCCGCCGTCGCCCTGGAACACCACGTCGGGGGCGAGCATGCCGAGCAGGGCGTCCAGGTCGCCGCCCTCGGCGACTTCGAAGAAGCGGCGGGCCAGCTCCTCGCCCTCCGCGCGGCGGGCCGGGGCCGGGGCGACGGCTTCGTCCTCGCGCGCCGCGGGCGCCAGGCGCTTCCTGGCGCGGGCGAGGATCTGACGGCAGTTCGCCTCGCTCTTCCCCACCATCTCGGCGACCTCCGGGTAGCCGTACCCGAAGGCCTCGCGCAGCGTGAACACCGCGCGCTCGACCGGCGAGAGGGCCTCCATCAGCACCAGGAACGCCATCGACAGGGTGTCCGCCAGCTCGGCGTGCTCGGCCGGGCCGGGCCGCTCGGCGGTGGTGACGAGGGGCTCGGGCAGCCACTGGCCGACGTAGGCCTCGCGGCGCACCCGGGCGGAGGTGAGGTGGTTGATGCCCAGGCGGGTGACGGCCGTGGTCAGGTACGCCTTGGGGTCGGCGATCGCGGTGCCGGCCCGGTCGGCGCGGGTGAAGCCGAGGAAGGCGTCCTGGACGAGGTCCTCGGCGTCGCCGACCGAACCCGTCATCCCGTACGCGATGGAGAACAGCAGCGGACGGTACCCGGCCGCACCTTCCGCACCTGCCGTACCCGTCATGTGGACCCCCCCGCCTGCCCCGCGACCGTGGCCAGCAGGCTATCCGAGGCCCGCCGGAGCCCACCGGCGGGTGGTGTGGCGCAGGTCACGGAGCCCGGGCGGCCGGGGGATGTCACAGAACGGCGGGCCGTCCTGTCTCAAGGGGCAGCAAGCGGAACAGCGACCGAGGAGCACGCCATGGAACCCCGCCTCAACCCCTTCGCCAGCCCCGTCATCGGCAAGGTCCTCAAGCACCTCATCGCGGCCAACAAGCCCATCGCCGAGTCGGCCCTGCCGTACACCGTCCAGGAGTTGGTGCGGCTGCGCGCCAGCCAGATCAACGGCTGCGGCGCCTGCATCGACATGCACTTCAAGGAGGCCGTGCACGCCGGCGAGGACCCGGTGCGCCTCAACCTGGTCGCCGCCTGGCGCGAGGCCACCGTCTTCACCGAGGCCGAGCGCGCCGCGCTGGAACTCGCCGAGCAGGGCACCCGGCTCGCCGACGCGGCCGGCGGGGTGAGCGACGAGGCGTGGGCGAACGCCGCCAAGCACTACGACGAGGAGCAGCTCGCGGCGCTGGTCTGCGTGATCGCGCTGATCAACGCCTTCAACCGGGCCAACGTGATGATCCGCCAGCCCGGTGGCGGCTACGAGGTCGGCATGTACCACCACTGACCGGCGCGGCTCCGGGCCCGGCCCTTCCCCAACAAGCCTGCCGGGTACGGCCGGTGGGGAGGCCGGGGCCCGGGCGGTGCGCCGCCCGCCCGGGGCGGCGCACCCGTCGCGTTCCACCCGATGGACCGTCAGTACGGACTGTTACGATCTTGGTCCGGGTGAACCGCCCGTTCCGGGAACCGAGGGAGACGTCCATGTCCGAGGAATCGACGCGCCGGATCGTCGTGCTGCGCCACTCCAAGGCCGAGCACCCCGACGTGGACGACCACGAGCGCCCGCTCGCCGAGCGGGGCCGCAAGGACGCGCCGGCGGCCGGACGCTGGATCGCCGGCGCCGGCATCACCCCCGACCTCGCGCTGGTCTCCACCGCCGTGCGGACCCGTGAGACCTGGAGGCTCGCGGCCGCCGAGCTCCCGGTGGTGCCGAAGACCGTCGCCGAGGAGCGCGTGTACGAGGCGAGCCTCGGGGAGCTGATCGCGCTCCTCAACGAGCAGTCCGACGAGGTGCGGGACCTGGTCCTGGTCGGCCACAACCCCGGCGTCCACGCGCTGGCCGACGCCCTGGCGGGCGAGGCCGAGGGGGACCTGCTGGCGCGGATGAACCGCTCCGGCTTCCCGACCTCGGCCATCGCGGTCCTGGAGTTCCAGGGCAGCTGGAAGGCCGTCGAGCACGGCGTCGGCCGGCTCACCGCCTTCTGGACGCCGCACGCCTGACACCCGCACTGCAAGGCACCCAAACCGCCCGAACACGGCTGTGCCGCCCGGCAGTTCGCCGGGCGGCAGCATCGGGCCGGGGTCAGCGGCGCGGCCCGGCGACGTGGTCGCTCAGCCGGATGACGGTGATCTCCACCTGGCCGTGCCCGTCCTCCCACCCCGCGACCGGTTCGCAGCCCTCGTCGTCCAGGCCGAAGGCCGTGGTGTCGGCGGACACGGGCATCAGGCCCGTCTCCCCGTCGGTGCAGAAGTAGCCGAGGTGGGTGCGCAGTTCGGGGTTCCCGATCACGGAAAGCTCCTCCTCCCACTCCTCCTCGGGCTCCGCCGTGAAGGGCGTCAGCTCCCCGGGGGTGCGGCCGGTGGCGAAGGCCGTGCACAGGGCGTCCAGGAGGGTGCCGTCGGAGACGAGCAGGGGAGCGTAGACCTCCCAGGTACCGGCCAGGGCCGGGTCGGTGAGGTCGACGCCGTACCGTTCCAGCAGCGGGGCGAGGTCGGCGCCCCGCAGCAGTCCGGGGCTGAAGCAGGCGGCCTCGACGGCGGTGGTAAAGCCCTCGGGGAGATGCGCCCCGGCGTCGGACGGCCGGAACTCGAACACCGAGCGGCTCGGGTCGAAGACCGGCGTCCCCTCGGCCTCGTCGAACAGGTGGAGCCGGGAGACGAACGGCTCCTCGCCGCGCAGCGCCGCCGGGCGCACCCAGGCGTGCTCGCGCCGGAAGCCGGTCTCGTACAGCAGGTTGCCGGTGACGCAGGCGGCGTAGACCGCGTCGGGGTCGTACTCCGCGAGGGGGCGGCCGAGCAAGGCGGCGAAGGCGTCGGCGAGTTGGCGGTCCCAGTCGGCATCCGCGGGCGCGGTGGGGTGGTAGGTCATGGCGGCACGGTAGCGGCGCCCGCCGACAGCGGCCGGGCCGGGGCGCGGGCCACGGCCGCGCCTACAGCAGCAGCGCCGCCACCGCCGCCGGTGTCCAGTGCCCGGCCGCGCCCGGGCGGGTGGCGAGGTAGCCGGCCGTGCGCCAGGGGCCCCAGCCGTGGGACTCGGCCAGGCCCGCCGCCAGGGTGCGCAGGTAGGGCGGGGTGGGGGCGTTGAGCTCGGCGCCGGCCACGCCCCGGGCGGCGGTGAAGGTCAGCAGCGGGCGGCCGTCCGACTCGCCGACGTGCAGCAGGGTTTCGTAGCGGCCCGGGCCCAGTTCGGCGCGCCCGGCGGCGAGCACCGGGGCGAGGTCGAGGTCGGTGCCGGGGGAGCGGCGCATCTCCTGGGCGGCGATGTCGCTGAACTGACCGACCGTCACCAGATAGGCCCGGCAGGGGACTTCGCCGGGGAGGGTCGGGTCGTAGAAGGCCGAGCCGCCGCCCCAGGTGAGCGAGTGGTCGGCGAAGTAGAGCACGCCCGGCAGTACGGTGGCCACCGCCCGGCGCGGCGGGCGCGGGTCGCGGCTGCCGGGGTGGGCCTGCGCCCCGCCGTCGGGGCGGCCGCCGCGCAGGTAGCGGGCGAGGCGGGCGGCGTGCAGGTTCGAGCCGTACGCCACGTACCAGACGAGCACCTCCCCGCTGCTCTCCCCGCTGCTCTCCCCGCCGCCCTGCCCGTCACGGTCCAGGTCCCGGTTCCGGTCTCGCCCAGCCGAATCCCAGTCGGGCGCGCCGCTGCCCAGCCCGCTCACAGGAAGGAGCCGCGGTGTGGGCTGCGAAAGACTCCCACAGGAATATGTGAAAACCGTGAACACGCCAGTGATCCGACCAGAACCCCCCGATTCGGCAGCGGCCCCTTCACTACTGGTAGCGAATCGGTCGCCATGGTGTTCATCACTCTTCTCGCTCCCGTCGCACCGCTCCGGTATTCGGCGATTACTCTTCACCAGCGAAAACGATCGGAAACCAGCGAAATAGCATTCGATTCATACCGTTGCTGCCCTCGCGTGGCATCGATGATGAGAATTTTCTTTGATCGATTCCTCACTGCATCCAGCCGACTCCCAGCGGAGTCATGGTGAGTGGGCGCACCCAGCAGGTGACAAAGGCGTCACCCCGCGTGATACCCGTACGCGCCCCCAGGACCCCGGAGCCAAGGAACCCATCCATGGACGCACGCCACGAAACGGCCGGCCCCGGCACGCTGCACCGCCCGAACCCGGGCCCCGTGGCGGGCTGGCCGGCGGCCCAGCCCGCCCACCCCCGCAGCCTGCTCGACATCATCGCCGCCACCGCGCAGGCGCACCCCGGCGCGCCCGCTCTCGACACCGGCGACACCGTCCTCGACTACCGCGCCCTGCTGCACGAGGTCGAGACCCTCGCCGGGCAGCTGGCCGGCCACGGCATCGGCCGCGGCGACCGCGTCGGGGTCCGCATCCCCTCCGGCACCGCCGACCTCTACATCGCGATCCTCGCCGTCATGCGCTGCGGCGCCGCCTACGTGCCCGTCGACGCCGACGACCCCGACGAGCGCGCCGAGATGATCTGGCAGGACGCCGCCGTCTGCGCCGTCCTCGGCCCCGGGCGCGCCCTGCACGCCCCCACCGGCGCCCGCCCCTCGGGCCGTCCGGCCTGGCCCGCCCCGGCCGACGACGCGTGGATCATCTTCACCTCCGGCACCACCGGCCGCCCCAAGGGCGTCGCCGTCACCCACCGCAGCGCCGCCGCCTTCGTCGACGCCGAGGCCCGCCTCTTCCTCCCGCAGCAGCCGCTCGCCCCCGGCGACCGCGTCCTGGCCGGCCTGTCCGTCGCCTTCGACGCCTCCTGCGAGGAGATGTGGCTCGCCTGGCGCCACGGCGCCTGCCTGGTGCCCGCCCCCCGCTCCCTCGTCAAGGCCGGCACCGACCTCGGCCCCTGGCTCGTGAACCGGCGCATCACCGCCGTCTCCACCGTCCCCACCCTGCTCGCCCTGTGGCCGCAGGAGTGCCTGGACGCCGTCCGCCTGATCATCGTCGGCGGCGAGGCCTGCCCCGCCGAACTCGTCGACCGCCTCGCCACCGGCGGCCGCGAGTTCTGGAACACCTACGGCCCCACCGAGACCACCGTCGTCGCCACCGCCGCCCGCATGCTCCCCGGCCAGCCGGTGCGCATCGGCGCCCCCCTCGACGGCTGGGAGATCGCCGTCGTCGACCAGGCCGGCCACCCCGTCCCCTGGTACGAGACCGGCGAACTGCTCATCACCGGCGTCGGCACCGCCCGCTACCTCGACCCCGCCAAGGACGCCGAGAAGTTCAGCGCCCACCCCGCCCTCGCCTCGCCCCGCGTCTACCGCAGCGGCGACCTCGTCCGCAACGAACCCGAAGGCCTGATCTTCCTCGGCCGCGCCGACGACCAGGTCAAACTCGGCGGCCGCCGCATCGAACTCGGCGAGATCGACGCCGCCCTCCAGGCCCTGCCCGACGTGCGCGCCGCCGCCGCTGCCGTCCGCAGGACCCCCGCCGGCGCCGACCTGCTCGTCGGCTACCTCGTCGCCCGGCCCGGCACCACCCCCGACCTCGCCACCGCCCGCCGCCGGCTGCTGGAGCGCCTGCCCGCCCCGCTGGTGCCCGTCCTCGCCCTCGTCGACTCCCTGCCCACCCGCACCTCCGGCAAGGTCGACCGCAACGCCCTGCCCTGGCCGCTCGCCACCACCGGCACCGCCCCCGCCGCCCGGGCCCTGGACGGCACCGCCGGCCGGCTCGCCGCCCACTGGGAGCGCCTGCTCGGCACCGCCCCCGGCCCCGACGACGACTTCTTCGCCCTCGGCGGCTCCAGCCTCACCGCCGCCCGCCTCGTCTCCGAACTGCGCACCCGGCACAACGGCGTCTCCGTCGCCGACCTGTACGCCCACCCCGTCCTCGCCGACCTCGCCGCCCACCTCGACACCCTCACCCCGGCCGCCGCCCCCGAGGACACCGCCGCCGCCTCCTCCGCCGTCCGCGGCCGCACCGTGCGCCGCACCCCCCGCAGCGCCGGCCTGTGGCAGACCCTCCTGCTCCTGGGCATGTTCTCCCTCGCCGGACTGCGCTGGATCCTCCTCCTGATGGCCCTTGACAACCTCACCGGCAGCCACCTCGCCTGGGCCCCCCACAGCTCCTGGTGGCCCGTCGGCGCCGGCCTGCTCCTCCTCTACAGCGCCCCCGGCCGCACCCTGCTCGCCGCCGCCGGCGCCCGCCTGCTCACCGCCCGCATCCGCCCCGGCAGCCACCCCCGCGGCGGCCACGTCCACCTGCGCCTGTGGGCCGCCGAACGCTACACCGCCATGTTCGGCACCGCCGCCCTCGCCGGCACCCCCTGGGCCCCCCGCTACGCCCGCGCCCTGGGCTGCCGCGTCGGCCCCGGCGTCCAGCTCCACACCCTGCCCCCCGTCACCGGCCTCGCCCGCATCGGCGCCCACGCCTCCGTCGAACCCGAAGCCGACCTCGCCGGCTGGTGGCTCGACGGCGACACCCTCCACCTCGGCCGCATCGACATCGGCGACGGCGCCCGCATCGGCCACCGCGCCACCCTCATGCCCGGCGCCCGCATCGGCGCCGGCGCCGAGATCGCCCCCGGCTCCTGCGTCACCGCCACCACCGCCGTCCCGCCCGGCGAACACTGGACCGGCTCCCCGGCCCGCCCCGACACCACCGCCCCCGCCGACTGGCCCACCGCCCCCGCCCCCGCCCCGCGCGGCTGGAACCTCGCCTACGGCGCCGCCTTCGCCCTCTTCGGCCTCGTCCCGATCCTCGCCGCGCTGCCCGCCCTGGCCATCGTCTACCCGATGATCGACAGCGACGCCACCCTGCTCGGCGCCCTCGTCCAGCTCCTGCCCGCCACCATCCCGCTGGCCGCCCTCACCGTCGTCTGCTACGCCACCCTCATAGCGCTCCTCGTGCGCCTGCTGTCCCTCCCGCTGCGCCCCGGCCACCACCCCGCCACCGGCCGCGTCGCCTTCTGCGCCTGGGCCGTCAGCCGCCTCAGCGACACCGCCCGGCGCACCCTCTTCCCCTTCTACGCCAGCCTCTTCACCCCGGTGTGGCTGCGCCTGCTCGGCGCCCGCGTCGGACGGCGCGTCGAAGCCTCCACCGTGCTCGCCCTGCCCGGCCTGATGCGCGTCGACGACGGCGCCTTCCTCGCCGACGACACCCTCGTCGCCCCGTACGAGCTGCGCGGCGGCTGGCTCCGCCTCGGCCCCGCCCGCGTCGGACGCCGCTCCTTCGTCGGCAACTCCGGCATCGTCGGCCCCGGCCGGCACCTGCCCGACAACTCCCTCGTCGGCGTCCTGTCCGACACCCCCGCCCACGCGCCCGAAGGCTCCTCCTGGCTCGGCCGCCCCGCCTTCGCGCTGCCCCGCGTCGCCGACACCGGCGCCGACGCCCGCACCTACAACCCGCCCCGGCGCCTGATGTGGGCGCGCGCCGGCGTCGAACTCTGCCGGCTGCTGCCGATCGTCCTCGCCGCCCTGCTCGGCGACCTCGTCCTCGCCGCCCTGCAGGAACTGCGCGACGACTACGGCCTGGCCGTCGCCCTCGGCACCGCCGGACTGGTGCTCACCGCCGCCGCCGTCGTCGCCTGCGCCGTCACCACCGCCGCCAAGTGGCTGCTCGTCGGACGCTTCCGCGTCGCCGAACACCCCCTGTGGTCCTCCTTCGTGTGGCGCAACGAGCTCTACGACACCTTCGTCGAGGAACTCGCCATGCCCTTCGGCGGCCACACCATCACCGGCACCCCCTACCTGAACGTGTGGCTGCGCAGCCTCGGGGCCCGCATCGGCCGCGGCGTGTGGTGCGAGACCCACTGGCTGCCCGAGACCGACCTGGTCACCGTCGAGGCCGGCGCCAGCGTCAACCGCGGCACCGTCCTGCAGACCCACCTCTTCCACGACCGCGTCATGCGGCTGGGCCCCGTCCACCTCGCCGCCGGCTCCACCACCGGCCCGCACTCCATCGTGCTGCTCAACGCCTCCCTCGGGGCCGGCAGCACCGTCGGCCCGGCCTCCCTGGTCATGCGCGGCGAGAACGTCCCCGGCGGCGGGCGCTGGCTCGGCAACCCCGTCGCGGCCTGGGACGCCGACCCCACCCCGCCCGCCGGCCGGCGCCGCCACCGGGCCACCGCCGGGGTGTGACGCGAATCACCCTGGCGGGGCGATGAGTTCGCGGTGCGGTCACGGTCTACCTCCGTGACCGCACCGCTTCTTCTTTCCCGCCCTCCCGAGAGGAACCGCCCATGACCGCCGCCCCCGCCGCGAAGACCGCTGCGAAGACTGCTGCGAAGACCGCCGTGAAGACCGCGGAGACCGCCGCGAAGGCCCCCGCCGTAAAGGGCCCCGCCTCCTATTTCCCCTCCATCGAGAAGAAGTACGGCCGCCCGGTCGAGGAGTGGAAGGACCTCATTCGCGCCTCCCCGCTCGCCAGGCACATGGAGCTCGTCGCCTGGCTCAAGACCGAGCACAACATCGGCCACGGCCACGCGAACGCCCTCGTCGCCCACACCCTTGCCGAAAAGTCCTCCTGAGAGGGCCACTTGATGCGATCATCGACGGCATGAAGGTACTCGTGATCGGAGCCTCCGGCACACTCGGCAGCGCTGTCGCCACCGCCCTGGAGAAGGAGCACCAGGTCGTACGGGCCTCGCGCAGCGGCCCGGTGACGGTCGACCTGGAGGACTCCGACTCCCTGGACGCGCTCTTCGCCGGCCTGCCCGACCTCGACGCGGTCGTCTGCTGCGCCGTGTCGGGCCCGATGGTCGACTTCGCCACGGCGACCGACGAGGAGTTCCTCGCCGGGTTGCAGGGCAAGCTGCTGGGCCAGATCGCCCTGGCCCGGCGCGCCCAGCACCACCTGCGCGACGGCGGCTCCATCACCCTCACCGGCGGCACGTTCACCACCCCGATGGTCGGTGGATCGTTGGGCGCCGTCATCAACACCGGGCTGGAGGGCTTCGTCCGCAACGCCGCCGCCGAACTGCCCCGCGACCTGCGGATCAACCTCGTCAGCCCCGGCTGGATCGCCGAGACGCTGCAGCTCCTCGGCCGGGACCCGGCCCCGGGCATCCTCGCCGTCGACGCCGCCCGTTCCTACGTCACCGCCGTGGAAGGCCGGACGAACGGGGAGACCCTGCTCCCCTGAACCGCCGAGCCCGCGCACAGGAAGTCGGCCCGGCCGACTTCCCGCGCACGGCACCCCGGAGCGGTGGGTGTTGCGGAGCGGCGGGGGTCACGGGCGCCGGGCCACGAAGACGAACTCCCGCCCGGGCCGGTCGGGAGCGTCGCGGACCTCCTCCAGCACGTAGCCGTGGGCGGCCAAGTCCCGTTCCACCTCCGCCCGTTCCCGGAAGCGCAGCGTCGAATCCGACGTCAGCACCTGCCCGTCCGCCGCGAACACGTACGTCCACCGGAACGTCACCAGCGGCCCGCGCACCCCGACCAGGTCGACCCAGCTCTCGACGGCGCCCGCGCCCGGGACCTCCGTCACCCGGTGGGAGCGCTCGCGCGTCCACTCCTCCCAGGCGCGGGCGCCCGGATCGCGGGTCTCGAAGACCAGCCGCCCGCCGGGCCGCAGTGCCGCGAAGGCCCCCCGTAGCGTCCCCCGCCAGGCCCGCGGACCGGCGATCGCCTGGGCGACGTTCGCCGTCATCGTCGCCAGATCAACCCGCAGCGGCGGCAGGTCCGTCGCGTCGCCGTGGATCCACCGCACCCGCCCGGCGCCCGGTTTGGCCCGCGCGACCTCCACGGAGGCCAGGGCGGGATCGACGCCGACCACCTCGAACCCGCGGCCGGCCAGCAGGAGCGCGAACACCCCCGTGCCGCAGCCGATGTCCAGCACCCGGCGCGCCCCGAACTCCCGTGCCATCGCCAGGTAGGCGTCGAGGTCGCCGCGGTCGGGGTCGAGCGGGTCGTAGAGCGCGGCGAGCCGCGGGTGCCCGAAGCATGCGTCAGCCATGGGACGACCGTAGGCGAGGCCCCGTCCGGCAGCGGACAGGTCTACACCATTTCGTCCGGAGCTGGCCGAATCCGGCCTCCCGCCCGCCGCCCCCGCCACCCGCTCGCCCGGGTGCTCAGCAGTCCCGCGAGCGCCTGCGGCCACTCCCGCGCGGGCCGTCGGGTTCCGGCCGAAGGCCCCGGCGCCGCTTGTCCGTCGGCGAACCGACGAGGAAGAGTAGGAGCCCCGCCGGCCGGCGATCGTGTCCAACTCCCCGCACAAGAGAGGACATTGCCATGACCGACGACGTGTACGAGCCCCCGGTGATGATCGAACTCGGCGACTTCGCGGACCTCACCCGGGGCTTCGACATCGGCAACCAGTCCGACGTCCACGGCTACTACCTCGCCCCCTGAGGACCGCGCCGTGAACGGCCACCGGCGGACCTGGTTCGTGGTCCTGCCGGACACCGACGCAGCAGCCGCGGTGGCCGCGGTGTGGGGCACGGCCGAGCGCCGTGCCCTGCACCACCCCAGCGGCCGCCCCTGGATCCTCGGCCACTGGCCGGCCGACGAGGCGGTCACCGCCCGGGCCGGACCGGTCGCGCTGGCCGTGTTCGGCACCAGCGACACCGACACCCACCAGCTGCGCCGCCGCGCCGAACACCTCCGCGACCCGCGCGACGCCCTCGCCCTCACCCACACCGACGGCCCGGCCGGCAGCCACCACCTGATCGCCACCGTGCGCGGCACCGTCACCGCCCGCGGCTCGCTGTCCGGACTCCACCGCCTCCACCTGGCCGAGGTCCACGGCGTCCCCGTCCTGTCGGACCGGGCCGACGTCCTGGCCGCCGCGGCCGGCCTCACCCCGTCCACCGAACGCCTCGCCCTGCGCCTCGCCCACCCCCTGCCGCACCCCGCCGACACCCTGCCCCTGTGGCCCGGCATCACCCCCGTGCCACCGCACCACACCGCCCTGCTCGCCTCCGGCGGCCCCGCCCGCACCCTCGCCCACTGGCAGCCGCCCGCCCCCGAACGACCCCGCGCCGAAGCCGCGGCGGCCCTGCGCCACGCCCTGCACCGCGCCGTCGCCGCCCGCACCCGCGACGGCGGCGTCGTCGCCGCCGACCTGTCCGGCGGCCTCGACTCCACCCCCCTGTGCTTCCTCGCCGCCACCGGCCCCGCCGAGCTGCTCACCGTCACCATCGGCTCCCTCGACCCCCACCACGAGGACGCCCCCTGGGCCGACCGCGCCGCCCGCCACCTGCCCGGCATCCGGCTCGTCCTGCCCGCCGAGGACCTCCCCGCGATGTTCGCCGACACCGACACCCCCGGCCCCCAGGGCGACGAACCGTTCGCCTGGACCCGCACCAGGGCCCGCGACGAGGCCGTCGCCCGCCTCCTCGCCGCCCGCGGCGCCCGACTGCGGATCAGCGGCGAAGGCGGCGACGAAGTCCTCCAGGCCCTCCCCGCCTACCTGCGCACCCTCGCCCCGCGCCACCCCGCCACCGCCGCCCGCCACCTGCGCGGACACCGCGCCCGCCTGCGCTGGAAACTGCCCGACGCCCTCGGCGCCCTCGCCGACCCCCGCCCCTACCCCGCCTGGCTCGCCCACGCCGCCGACCGCCTCACCCACCCCGCGCCGCCCACCACCCAACTCCTCGGCTGGGGAACCGAACCCCGGCTGCCGCCCTGGGCCACCCCGCACGCCGCCGCCCTGGTCCGCGACCAGCTCAAGGCCCTGCGGGGCGCCCGGCCCCTGGCCCCGCAGCACGCCCAGCACCAGGTCCTGCGCATGGTCCGGCACAGCGCCTCCGCCATGCGCCAGCTCGTCGACGCCACCGCCCGCGCCGGCACCCCGTACAGCACACCCTTCCTGGACGACCAGGTCCTCGACGCCTGCCTGGCCGCCGACCCCGCCACCCGCGGAACCCCCTTCGCCTACAAGCCCCTGCTCACCACCGCCCTCGCCCCGGACGTCCCCGCCGACCTCCTGCGCCGCACCGGCAAGGGCGACTTCACCCCCGACGCCCACCAGGGCCTCGCCCGCCACCGTGCCCGACTCGCCGCCCTCACCGAGGACAGCGCCCTGGCCCGCGCCGGCCTGATCGACCCCGACGCCCTGCGCCAGGCCTGCCTCGGGCTCTACCCCACCGGCACCCCCTACGCCGCCCTGGACGCCACCCTCGCCTGCGAACACTGGCTGCGCGCCCACGGCAGCCGCCACCGCACCGCCGCCCCCACCACCGGAGGGACCTGATGCCCGCCCAGCTGCGCCCCGACGTGACGCTCACCCCGACCGACGACGGCGCCGTCCTGCTCGACGAGCGCTCCGGCCGCTACTACCAGCTCAACCGCACCGCACTGCTCGTCCTGCGCTCCCTGCTGGACGGCCGCACCGCCGAGGAGACCGCCGCCGACCTCAGCGCCCGCCACCCCGTCACCGCCGACCGGGCGCGCGCCGACGTCGACCGGCTGCACGAGACCCTGCGCACCGCCGGACTGGTCACCACCGGACCGGGCGCCGGCGGACAGAGCACCACCGGACCGGGCGCCGGCGGACCGGCCGGCACGGGAGCGGGCACCACCGGATGAGCCTGCACGCCCACGCCACCCGCGCCGGCCGCCCGCCCTGGCGCCGCCGGCCCGCCGCCCTCGCGGCGATCGGCGCGGCCCGGCTGATCGAGCGGCTCCCCCCGGCCCGCATCCGCCGGGTGATGCTCGTCCTGCGTCGCGGCGCCCGGCCCGCCGACCGCGCCGAGGCCCTCGCCGCCCGGCAGGCCGTGGTCGCCCTCAGCATGCGCTGCGCCGGCCAGGGCTGCCTCCAACGCTCCATCGCCGCAGCCCTGTTGTGCCGCACCCGGGGCGCCTGGCCGACCTGGCGAACCGGCGTGCGCACCGCCCCGTTCCGCGCCCACGCCTGGATCGAGGCCGAGGGCGGCCCCGTCGACGAGCCCGCCGAACTCGCCCACTTCCACCCGCTGATCACCATCGCCCCGGAGCCCCGGCCGGGCTGGTGACCGGCGGGGGGCCTGCCGCCGTCCGCCCGGCTTCCCGCGGGCGGCCGGGGGCGCTACCGGTGCGGGGACGGGACGCCGGCGGCGCGCAGCCGGGCCTCGGTGAGCGCGGTCAGCCGGGCCGAGACCGGGGCCTGGTCGTCGCGGTGGCGGTCGATCAGCCGGTACTGGGTGGCGGCCCTGGCCCAGGCGCGCAGGCCGGCCGGGTCGCCCAGCAGGGCGGGGTTGGCGAGGTAGTGGTCGGCCATGGCGGCGGCGAGCTCCTCGACCCTCGGATCGTCCGGCTCCCATGCCTCGGCCTCCTGGCCGCGTCTGGTCAGCTCGACGAACCCCGGGTCGTCCAGGCGCAGTTCGAGCTGGGCGAGGAGGCCGTCGAAGCCCTCCGGCACCAGCGCCCGCGCCAGCACCAGGGCCTCGCGCTGCGCCGCCACGTAGTCGGGGCCGAAGCCGAGCCCGGGCATCCGCTCCAGGACCGCGCAGGCGCGGTCGGGCAGCAGGGCCCGGTCGCCGTCGGCGAGCCGGTGCAGGGTGTCGCGGCGCGCGGTCAGTTCCGTGATCCGCTCGGTCAGGCGCCGCTCCACGTCGGCGAGGGCGGTGGCGAACCGCTCGCCGTCGGCGTCGAGCAGCGGCCCGACCTCCGCCAGCGGCACCCCGGCGGCGGCCAGCGTCCGGACCTGCACCAGCCGCAGCAATTCGCCCGACCCGTACCGCCGGTAGCCGGAGGCGTCGCGCAGCGGCTCCTCGACCAGCCCCTGCCGGTGGTAGTGCCGCACCGTCTTCACCGTGACGCCGACGTACGCGGCCGCCTGCCCGATCGTGACTCCGTTTGCCATCCGTTCAGCCTGCCGTACGACCGGATGCCGTGGGGCCGGGCCCGGTGCCGAACACCCCGTCGACGAGCCGTCGCTGGGCGCTCTGGAACGCCGCGGCGACGGACACGTCGGCGTCGTCCACGTAGGTCAGCCCGGCGGTCAGGGTGGTGCCGCCGTCCGGCGAGCCGTACATCAGCGCGGCCGAGCCGATGGTGGCGCCGTTGTGGTGGAAGACGGTGCCCGTGTCCGTGGCCTGGGCGAAGATCCCCAGCCCGTAGCCGACCGTCGCCTCCGGCGCGCGCATCTCGGCCAGCAGGCCGGGCGGCAGCAGCCGGCCGCCCATCAGCGCGGAGAAGTACACGTGCAGGTCCCGGGTGGTCGAGATCATGTCGCCGCCGCCCGAGACCCAGGACGGGTTGTGCCGGGTGACGTCGACCGTCCGCTCCCGCCCGGCGTCCTCGTAGCGGTAGTAGCTGCGGCCGTGCGGCTCGGGCACCTCCGGCGAGGCGCCCGGGGCCACCGTCCCGGTCAGCCCCAGCGGCTCCAGGACCAGCCGCCGCAGCTCCTCGGCGAACGGCCGGCCGGTGACCCGCTCGACCACCAGCCGGGCCAGCACGTAGTTGGTGTTGGCGTAGCTCCAGCGCGCCCCCGGTGCGAACCGCGCCGGCCGGGACAGCGACAGCCGTACCAACTCCTCGGGCCGGTAGGTGCGGAAGCGGTCCTCCACCCACTCCCGGCCCCGCCACGGGACCCCCGGCACGAACGTCCCGTCCTCCTCCAGCTCGCCGGTGTGGTTGAAGATCCCGCTGGTGTGCTGGAGCAGCATCCGCACCGTGATCCGCCGGTCCAGCCCGAACCCGGGCAGGTGGTCGCCGGCCGGGTCGTCCAGGGCCAGCCGGCCCTCGGCCACCAGCATCAGCACCGAGGTCGCGATGAAGCTCTTGGTGACGCTGCCGACGCGGAAGTGCCCGTCGGCCGGCGGCCTCTCCTCGCGGCCCAGCTCGCGGGACCCGGCGGTGCCGACCCACTCGCCGTGCGCGTCGTTCACCCGCACCTGCACGCCGAGGAAACCGGATCCGGCGATCTCCTCGACCGCCCGTCGCAGCTCCGGGCGGTCCGGGCCGTGGGTGGAGTGGTGGGTGGAGTGGTGGGTGGTGGACATGCTGCCCCCTCGTATCGCGGGGCCCGCGTCGTCGTCGGGCCCGATGGAAGGAGCCTCCACCCTGACCCAAGGTCAACCTCAACCGTGTTCCGGCTCACAGGCGCGGCCTGCCCATGCGAGGCGGGAGGCGCGGGAGGCGGGGCGCGGCGCCGGGTGGGGTGGGCGGGGGAGCCCGGAGGCCGGGGCCGCCGTCGGCACGATCGGGAAGGCGGCGGCCCCGGCCCCGGTACGGGTTTCCGTACGGGCGGGGCATCGACCGCGGGGTTGCCCGTACGGCTGCGGTCGGCACCCATTCCACGACTTCAACAGGACTTGAAGTCAAGCCCCGCCCGAGGCGAGGCCCCGCCCGAGGGTGCCGCTCCGGGGCCGGGTAGCCTCGCTCCCGGCGGGGGCCCGCGGGGGACGGACACGTACACAACGGACAAGACGGACAGGGGCGGGCGGATGACGGAGCAGCACACGTACTGGCGGGCGTCGGACGGTTCGGCGGTCAGCGCCAGCCAGGCGCACATCGTGTGGACCAGGGCGGCCTACCCGGCCCTGGTGGAGGTGGCGCGCCGCTACCACGCGGTGATCAGCTACCCGGACCTGGCCGAGGCGGTGCAGGAGGCCTCGGGGGTGCGCACCCGGATCAACCAGCGGCACTGGATAGGCAAGGTGCTGGCCCTGGTGATCCGTGAGGCGCACCGGCGCGGCGACCCACCGCTGACGGCCCTGGTGGTGCACGCCACCGACGGCAAGGTCGGGCCCGGCTACCAGGAGGTGCTGGCGGTGGCCGGACAGCCGCCGGTGGCCGCCGAGATGGACCGCGAGCAGCACGCGGCCGCCGCCCGCCTGGCCTGCTACCGGCACTTCGCCGCCGACCTGCCCGCCGACGGCGGCACGCCCGCCCTGGCCCCGCGCCTGCGGGCCTCGGTGGAGCGCAAGGCCGCCGTCGCCGCGCCGCCGCGCCCGCCGGCGATCTGTCCGAGCTGCTTCCTGGAGCTGCCCGCGACGCGGGTGTGCGACTCCTGCGGGGCGACCGTCGCGCCCTGAGCGCCACCGGTGAGCGGACGTCCCGGGCGGACGTCCCGAGCGGAGGCCCCGGGCGGACGCCACGTCACACGGCGGCGGGCAGCCGCCCGGGCATCTGCCAGCCCTCGGCGAGGCGGGAGGGGGCCAGGCGCCGCCCGTCGCCGAAGAACTCGCAGAACTTCATGATCAGCGGGTCCCAGCCGACCGGGTCGACGTAGTGGTCGCTGCCGGGCACCAGCAGGCTCTCCTCGACGTGGGCGCGCACCACCGTCACCTCGAAGGCGGTGCGCCCGCCGCCCGCCAGCGCCGTCGCCGACTCCACCCGGCACTCCAGCTGCACCGGGCACTCGGCGGCGCGCGGCGCCCGCACCAGCTCGCCGGGCACCTCGGTCAGCCCGGCGGCCTCGAACTTGCGCCGCTCGTGGCGGTAGCCCTGTCGCAGCCGGTACTCGGCGATCCGCGGCTTGGCGGTCAGCAGCGCGAGGGCGTCCACCGCGTCCACCTGCGCGGAGGACGCCAGGTTGAGCACGCACTCGCCCTCGCGCCGCAGGTTCTCGGCGGTCTGCGAGCTGTCGCCCAGGCCGAGCACGCACGACTGCCCCAGCCACCAGGCCGAGGACATCGGCATGAGGTTGGCGCTGCCGTCCTCGTTGCGCGAGCCGATCAGCACCACGGGGGTGCCGAAGTACAGGACCTTGAGATCGATGGCCTTGTGCACGGGAGACTGCCGTCCTCGGGAAATGGGGAACCGTTGCCGGTCACCGACTCTGCCGCCGCCCGGACGGGGGCGCTGGCGGTGATCGGACATCGAGTTCCGGAGGATGTGACTCCGGTTTCCCGAGGACGGCGTCCGCGCCCCGGCGACGGGCGGGAAGCGGCCGGCCCGCCGTCAGCCCACCGGCCCCCGGGCGGAGACCAGCCGGGCCCGGCCGTCGCGCAGCCGGTAGGACAGGCCCACCACGGCCACCTTCCCCTCGGCGATCCGCGCCGCCAGCGCCTGCGAGCGCTCCACCAGCAGGTCCACGGTCTGGCGGATGTGCTCGTCCACGATCCCGTCCCGGTCCTCGATGCCCGCCGCCCTGGCGGACAGCACGCTCGGGGTCACCCGCTCCACCACGTCCCGGACGAAACCGCCCGGCAGCTGCCCCTGCTCCAGGGAGTCCAGCGCCGCCGCCACCGCACCGCAGGAGTCGTGCCCCAGCACCACCACCAGCGGGCAGTCCAGCACGCTCACCCCGTACTCGATGCTGCCCAGCGCCTCCGCGCCGGTGACGTGCCCGGCGGTGCGCACCACGAAGAGGTCGCCCAGGCCCTGGTCGAAGATGATCTCGGCGGCCAGCCGGGAGTCCGAGCAGCCGAACAGCACCGCGAAGGGCCGCTGCGCCGGGGCGAGCGCCGCGCGGCGCCCGGCGTCCTGGTTGGGGTGCTCGGGGTTGCCCGCCACGAACCGGGCGTTGCCCTGCATCATCACCCGCAGCGCCTGGGCGGGGTCGGTCAGGAAGTCGTCCGTCGGACCGTCGAGCCGGGTGGGCTCGGGGCTGGGTATCGGTGTGGGGATCATGCCTGCACCCTAGATCGCCGCAGGTGGAGCCCGCAGCCGGGGGTCAAGGGCCGGACGGCCCCATGGACGGTCCCGAACGGCCCCGTACGGCCGTGTACAGCCCCGTACGGCCCTGGTCGGCCCGTCCCGGGAGGCTACCGGGCCGGCGGTTCCGGCGGAGCCGGCGGTTCCGGGGCGGGGCGCAGGGCGAGCACGGTGACGTCGTCGCGGCTGCTCCCGCCGCTCCAGCGCCGGGCCCGCCGGTCCAGGGCCTCGGGCAGGGCGTCGGCGGGGACGGCGGCGAGGTCGGCCAGGCCCCGTTCGACCGGGTAGAACGCGCCGGAGGCGTCCTGGGCCTCGGTGATGCCGTCGGTGAGCAGCACCAGCACCCCGTCCCCGGGCAGCGTGAAACGCCGCTCGGGGCGCGGTTCGCCGGTGGCGGCCAGGGCGGCGAGGCCGAGCGGGAGCCCGGCGTCCAGGGGGACGGGCTCCACCCGGCCGTCGGGGCGCAGCAGGTAGGGGGAGAGGTGGCCGCAGTTGACGGCCCGCACCTCGGTGGCGCGGCCCCCGTCGTCGGTGCCCTCGTCGTCGGTGCCCTCGTCGTCGGTGCCCCCGTCGGTGCTGTCCGGGGCGCGGACGCAGAGCACGGTGGCCGTGACGAACCGTTCCTGCTCGCCGCTCTGCTCCGCGTAGGCGTTGTGCCGCTCCACCGCCGCCTCCAGGGCGTCGGCGACGGCGGTCAGCCGCGGCTCGCGGAAGGCCGCCTCCCGGAAGGCGCTCAGCACCGCGAAGCCCGTCCCGATCGCGAGCAGGCCCTTGCCCTGGACGTCGCCGACCAGCACCCGGGTGCCGTGCGGGGTCTCGGCGACGTCGTACAGGTCGCCGCCGACCATGGCGTCCTGCTCCAGCGGCCGGTACAGCCCGTCCAGGCGCACGTCCGGGGTGGTGACGGGCAGCGGGCGCAGCAGCTGGCGCTGGAGGGCGACGGCGACCTGCCGCATCCGCGACAGCTGCCGCTCGCGCCGCACCCGCCGCGCGCACAGGCCGATCACGGCGGCCTCGGCGGCGACCACGCCCAGCAGGGTGCCCAGGCGGGCCGGCAGGTCCCCGGGCGGGAACAGCACCGAGTGGGCCACCACCACGGCGGTCACCCACACCGAGGCCGCCACCGTCTGGGCGACGGTGCCCAGGCCCGCCAGCAGCGCGGGCAGGAACACCAGCAGCAGCACCAGGCGGGCACTGGTGCCGCTGACCGCCTGGACGAGCAGCACCGCGACGGTCGCGGCCAGCACGCCGAGCACCACCGCCCGGTTGCCGGGCGCGCGCGGGGCGGTGGGCTGCTCGTCCTCGCCGTCCACCCCTGTCGCCCTCTCCGCCGTCCGGCCCCCGCTCCAGGGTGGTCGGCGCGGCGGGGCGGGCGCGAGCGGGCTGCGCCGGGCGGGGGACGGGGTGGACGGACGGGCCGGGCGTCGTCTGTCGGTGGCAGTCGGTACGGTGGCCGGTGTGTCGTCCCCGTCCTCGACCTCGTCTTCTACCTCGTCCCCGTCCGCGGGCCGCGTGCCGCTCGACGACCTCGTGCGGCTGCGCCGGGCCCGGGACCGGATGGACCGCGAGTACGCGCAGCCGCTGGACGTGCCGGCGCTGGCCCGCACCGCGCTGATGTCCTCCGGCCACTTCTCGCGCAGCTTCCGCGCCGCCTACGGCGAGACCCCGTACACCTACCTGATGACCCGCCGGATCGAACGGGCCAAGGCACTGCTGCGGCGCGGGGACCTGAGCGTGACCGAGGTCTGCATGGCGGTGGGCTGCACCTCGCTGGGCTCCTTCAGCACCCGCTTCACCGAGCTGGTCGGGCAGAGCCCCAGCGCCTACCGGGCCCGCGACCACGAGCAGGGCGCGGCGATCCCGGCCTGCGTCGCCAAGATCGGCACCCGCCCGGTGCGGCGCGCGGAGGCCAAGGAGGCGAAGGAGGCCAAGGGGGCGAAGGGGGCGAAGGGGGCGAAGGGGAACGGGAGCGACGGCGGCCCCGGTGCTCCCGTAGCGTGACGGGCATGAGCATCGAACTCGCGCAGTGCTTCATCGCCGTCGACGACCACGACCGGGCGCTCGCCTTCTACCGCGACGTCCTCGGCTTCGAAGTGCGCAACGACGTCGGCTTCGAGGGCATGCGCTGGGTCACCGTCGGCTCGCCCGACCAGCCCGGCGTGGAGATCGTCCTGGAGCCCCCGCTGGCCGACCCGCACGCCTCCGAGGCCGACCGCCGGGCCGCCGCCGAACTCCTCGCCAAGGGCCTGCTGCGCGGCGTCATCTTCCGCACCGACGACTGCGACGCCACCTTCGAGCGCATCCGGGCGGCCGGCGCCGAGGTCCTCCAGGAGCCGATGGACCAGCCCTACGGGGTGCGCGACTGCGCCTTCCGCGACCCGTCGGGCAACATGCTGCGCTTCAACCAGCCGCGTACGGCGTAGTCGGGCGGGGGCGTGCGGCCTGAGGCTCAGGCGGTCCGGGCGGGCAGCGGGTAGTCGGGCAGGGCGATGTCGCCGGCCTTGGCGAACTGGGCGGCCAGCACGGGGCGCAGCGGCCAGCGGCCCATCCAGCGCATGGAGGCGGCGCGCAGGCGGATCGCCAGGGCGCTGTCCGGGGCGTAGCCGCCCAGGCCGCCGGGCGGCAGCTCCTGGGCCCGGGTGGCGTAGGGGCGCATCAGCTCCTCGTAGCGGGCGAAGGCGGTGCGGAAGTCGCCTGCGGCGGCGGCGAGTTCACCGGCCAGCAGGTAGGCGCCGACCAGGGCGAGGCTGGTGCCGAGGCCGGTCAGGGGGCTCGGGCTGTACCCGGCGTCGCCGAGCAGGGCGACGCGGCCGCGGCTGTAGTGGTCGAGGTGGACCTGGCCGAAGGTGTCGAAGGCGAAGTCCCCGGCGGTGCGCATCCCGGCGAGCAGCCGGTCCACCTCCCAGCCGGCGCCGGCGAAGCGCTCGGCGAGCAGGCGCCGCTGGGCGGCGGTGTCGCGGCGGTCGTACGCCGCGGGCGCGCGGCGCAGGCCGAGGGAGGCCTTGACCTCGCCGGGCAGCCGGCCGGGGCGGGCGCCGGCGACCAGGCCGCCGGGGGCGTTGTACATCAGGAACCAGCCGTCGAGCTCGCGGGCGAGGGCGGGGTCGTGGACGGTGAACCAGGCGTGGCAGCCGCCGAGCGGCCGGTAGTGGGCGCCTTCGCTGCCGTCTGTGCCGTCTGTGCCGTCGGGGCCGTCGCCGTCGCCGGGGCGGAAGGCGAGGCGGCGGACGGCGGAGTGCAGCCCGTCCGCGCCGACGACCAGGGCGAAGCGGCGGGCGGGGGCGTTCTCGAAGGTGACGGTGACGCCCCCGGCGTCCTGGTCGAGCGCGGTGACGGTGTCGTCCCAGAGGTACTCGACGCCGTCGGTGGCCTCGCGCAGCAGGTCGGCGAGGTCGCCGCGGAGGATCTCGATCTCGGAGACGATGCCCTCGCCGTCGAACAGCCCGACGGGTATCCGGGCGGTGGCCCGCCCGCGCCGGTCGACCAGGGCGATGCCGTGCTGCTCGACGCGCAGCGCGCGGGCCCGCTCCATCAGCCCCATCCGCTCGATCACGGTGCGCCCGGCGCCGCGCAGGTCGACGGCCTGCCCGCCGGGGCGCGGGCCGGCGGCGCGCTCGACGACGGTGGGGGTGAAGCCGTGGCGACGCAGCCAGTAGGCGAGGGCGGGGCCGGCGATCCCGGCGCCGGAGACGAGGACGTCGGTGGCGGGGACGTCGGTGCCCGTCGGGTGGTCCAGGTGTTCCATGCCGCCGAATGTACGCCGTACGCGTCGGCGCCAACAAGCCTTGCAGTGGGGCTATTTGAGACTGGTGCACTAGTGCGGTGGGGTGCTCCGGGGCAGGTCCGGCGGCGCGCGGGGGCGTTCGTGCGGGCAGACGGCCCGACGGGTGCACTAGTGCGGCACCATGGTGCGATGGAGAGCACTCGACAGACAGTCAGTTCCGGCTCGCCCCTCGAACCGCGGATCGGCTTCTCCCGCGCCGTGCGCAAGGGCAACCACGTCGCGGTCGCGGGCACCGCCCCGATCAGCGAGCAGGGCACGACGGTCGGCCAGGGCGACGTTTACGCCCAGACCGTCCGCTGCCTGGACATCGCCGAGGCCGCCCTGCGGGAGGCGGGCGCCACCCTCACGGACGTCGTACGGACCCGCGTCATGCTCACCGACATGAGCCAGTGGCGGGAGGCCGCGCGCGCCCACGGCGAGCGCTTCGCGCAGATCCGCCCGGTCACCACCTTCGTGGAGGTGTCGCGCTTCATCGACGAGCGCTGGCTGGTGGAGGTCGAGGTGGACGCGGTGATCGGCTAGCCGGCGGGCCGAGGTCGTCGGGGTAGGGGCGGCCGGGGCGGAATGAAAGGCGGGACGGGTGCTGTTGTCGCTGGTCGAGATACCCCCACCCGTATTTTTTCGGGCCTCCGGACTTCCCCGGCGCCCGAGAACGGAGCACCACGTGAACCGCCCCGCCGAAGCCGTACGGCCCGCCGCCCCGCCCCCCGACGCCCCCGGCAGCGGCGGCGCCCCCGAGAACGGCCGACCCGGGCCGCTCGGCCGCCTCGGGGTGTGGTCCACCCGGCACTTCAAGGCCGTCCTGGTCGGCTGGCTGATCGTCGTCATCGGCCTCGGCGCCTTCGCCCCCAAGGTCACCAGCGCGCTGTCCGGCGCCGGCTGGCAGGCCGACGGCTCCCAGTCCGTCCAGGTCCGCGAACTCGCCGAGCGGCACTTCGCCGGCAACGCCTCCTCCGCGATCCAGATCGTCGTCGCCGCCGACCGCCCCGTCACCGACCCGGCCGTCCAGAAGGTGATCACCGAGGCGCACGACCTCGCCGCCGCCGACCCGCGGGTGTCCACCGTCGTCACGCCCCAGCCCGGCGCCACCATCAGCCCCGACGGCCGCACCGCCGTCCTGCTCGCCGGCGCCGCCGCCTCGCCCGACGACATGGTCCGCGCCGCCGACGACCTCAAGGGACCGCTCGGCGCCCTGTCCACGGACGGCGTCAGCGTCCACGCCACCGGCGCCTCCGTCCTGTGGAGCGACTTCAACAAGGCCAACCACGACGCCATGATGAAGTCCGAGGTCATGTCCTGGCCGGTCACCCTCGCCATCCTGGTGCTCGCCTTCGGCTCCCTCGTCGCCGCCGGACTGCCCCTGCTGCTCACCATGGCCGGCCTCGCCGCCTCGGCCGGCTCCCTCGTCCTGATCAGCCACCTCTTCCCGGTGTCCGTCTGGGCGATGAACTTCGCCATGATGTTCGCCCTGGCCCTCGGGATCGACTACGCGCTCTTCCTCGTCATGCGCTTCCGCGCCGCCCGCCGGGCCGACGGCCGCGCCGCCCGCCGCGCCGACGAGGGAGCCGTGCGCGCCGTCGCCGAGACCATGGACACCGCCGGCAAGGCCGTCCTGCTCTCCGGCGCCACCGTCCTGGTCAGCCTCTCCGCCGTGATGCTCGTCCCCTCCCCGGCGTTCCGCTCGATGGCCGGCGGCATCATGCTCGCCGTCCTGTTCGTCCTCGCCGCCACCCTCACCCTGCTGCCCGCCGTCCTCGGCCGCCTCGGCCACCGCGTCGACGCCCTCTCCCTGCCCTGGACCAAGTCCACCCCACCCGCCTCCCCGCGCTTCGCCGCCTGGGGCGAACGCCTCTGGAAGCACCCGCTGCGCTACGGCGCCCTCGCCCTCGCCGCACTGATCGCCCTCGCCGCCCCCGTCATCGGACTGCGCACCGCGATGCCGTCCATCACCGTCCTGCCCGAGGACGCCAGCGCCCGCGCCGGCTACACCGCCGTCCAGCAGGCCTTCGGCCCCGGCGCCCCCGGCACCCTGCAGATCCTCACCCCCACCGACCGCGCCGCCGAGGTCGCCGCCCGGGTCGCCACCACCCCCGGCATCGCCGCCGCCATGCCCGCCCAGGCCGCCGCCGACGGCTCCGGCTGGTCGATGATCCAGGCCGTGCCCACCGTCGACCCCTCCAGCCCCGACCTCTCCGGCACCGTCCACACCCTGCGCGCCGAACTGCCCGCCGACACCATGGTCGGCGGCGCCGCCGTCGAGAACCTCGACCTGCAGCACCTGCTCACCGAGAAGACCCCGCTGGTCATCGGCGTCGTCATGGCCCTCGGCTTCCTGCTGCTGCTCGCCGCCCTGCGCGCCCCGCTGATCGCCGCCCTCGGCACCGCCGCCAGCCTGCTGTCCACCGGAGCCGCCTTCGGCGTCGCCCGCCTGGTCTTCCAGGACGGTCACGGGGCCGGCCTGCTGGGCTTCACCCCGCAGGGCTTCCTGGACGGCTGGGCACCGGTGTTCTTCTTCGCGATGATCTTCGCCATCGCGATGGACTACACCGTCTTCCTCCTCGCCTCCGCCAAGGAGCACTACGAACGCACCGGCGACCCCAAGGCCGCCATGACCGGAGCCCTGGCCCACTCCGGCCGGGTCGTCTTCGCCGCCGCCGGCGTCATGGTCGCGGTGTTCTTCACCTTCGCCCTGTCCGGCCCGCTCCCGCCCAAGGAGATGGGCATCGTCCTCGGCACCGCCGTCCTCCTCGACGCCGCCCTGGTCCGCCTCGTCCTGCTCCCCGTCCTGCTGCGCCTGACCGGGCACGCCGCCTGGCACACCCCCCGCCTGCTGGAGCGGGTACTGCCGCGGATCACCTTCTCGCACGGCTGACGGCCCGCCCGTCCCCGCGCGGCCCCTGCCTCCGGCGACCCGCCGGGGGCAGGGGCCGACCGTTGCGGCCACCGGGTACCCGCTTCGCACCGCCGGTCCGGCGTCAGGCTCAGGGTGTGGGCGTGGGCGTGGGGCCGGCGGTCGGGGTGGGGGCGGTCAGGGTGTGGAGCAGGTCCTCGCCGAGGGTGAGGCCGGTGGCGGAGTGGTCGGGCAGCCCGTAGTCGCCGTACCAGTCGGCCGGGGCCTCCGGGTGCGGGCCGCTGACCGCGACCCGGCCCCGGCCGTACGGGGCGACGGCGGCGGCGGTGCGGCCGTTGGGGTAGCGGGCGAGGACGTCCGTGCCCGGGCCGTCGACGTCGAAGTACGGGCCGTCCTGGAAGTACATCCGCTGCGGGCGGCCGCGCCACAGGACGTCGACCAGGCCGTCCTGTTCGTCGGTGACGGTGGCGTCCGGGGAGCGGATGTACTCGCCGGAGTCGCCGGGCAGGAGGTCGAAGCCGGGGTCGCCGGCCAGGTAGCCGCCCATGCACAGCCCCAGGTAGCGGCCGCCGCCGCGCACGTAGGCGCGCACCAGGTCCGGGGAGAAGCCCGGGTCGCGGGCCAGCAGGTCCCACGCGGTGCCCACCTCCTGCCCGTTGGTGCCGCCCGGCTGCACGTACACCGCCGCGTCGGCCAGCGCCGCCGGGCCGAACCGCACCCGCTCCTCGGGTCCGATGAACCGCACCGCGAACCCGGCCCGCTCCAGCAGCCCCCGCGCCGCCTCCGGGCACCCGTCGCAGGCGGCCGGCCCCCGGTACACCAGCGCCGTCGGCCGCTCCTCGCCCCGTTGCGGCAGGGACCTCTCCGCCGGCTCGCCGCCGCACCCCGCCGTCACCAGCACCGCCGCCGCCACCAGTCCCAGCACCCGCCCGACCCGCACTCCCGCCACCCCTCCCGAAGGCCCCGCGCGGCCGCCCCTCGCCGTCCGCCGTGACGACGCTACGGCCCGCCGGGCGCGCACCGGGCGCGCGCCCCCCGATCGGGCGAACCCGCGTGGCCGGGATTGACGCGCGGGGGTGCGGAGACACCGATGGCCCCCGCGCCGTCCCGAGGGCACAATGACCAGGTCCGACGGGCGGGAGGGGACCCATGGGGAAGACGGACGGCCTGCGGGGCGGGCGCGGCCGGGCGGCCGGCGCGCTGCTGCTGCGCGGCCTGCTCGCCCTGCTGGGACTGGCGGTTGTGGCCTTTGGCTTCGTCCGGTTCGACGCCGCGTACGACGCCCGCGGCGCCTACCTCGACGCACCCGCCTGCGGGGCCCGGGCCACCGGGCCGCAGGAGGACTGCCTGCGCTCGGAGAGCGGCCGGGTGACGAGGAAGTGGGCGGACCCGGGCAACGACTCGACCTCGTACGGGATCGCGGTGGCGCGGGAGAACGGGCCGAGCGACACCTACCCGGTCAGGGAGTCGTTCTACGACGCCGTGGACGTCGGCTCCGTGGTCGAGCTGAGGTTCTGGCACGGCCGGGTCGCCGACATCGCCTACCAGGGCCGCCGAACCGAGCCGCCGAGCACCCCGTGGCTCGCCATGACCGGGGTCGCGCTGCTGGTCGGCGCGGGCACGACGCTGCTGGTCCGCGGCCTGACCGGGACGTTCCAGAGCGAGGGCGACTGGCGGGTCCCGCTGGGAACCGCGATCTCGCTGTTCCTCGCCACCGGGTTCGGCGGCGCGCTGATGCTGTCCCAGCACTGGCCGTGGGGCCTGGCGATGGCCGTGGCGGCGGCGGCCTGGCTGGCCGCCGCCGCCCTCGCGGTGGTGCTGGCGCTGCTCTGAGCACACCCGCCGGACGGGTGCGGTGATCAGAGGGAGGCGCTGATCGAGGTGCCGGTGTGGTTGCCGGGCACGGCGGTGAGGTCGAGGTACTCCGGGGCGGTCCAGGTGCCGTCGCCGTGACGGGAGGTCAGCAGCACCCTGTTGTCGGCGGTGGCGACGGCGAACCGGGCGTCGGTGTCGACGGGCGCGGCGCTGACGCTGGTCCCGGCGGCGCCGGCGAGGGAGTCGAACGGCCGCCAACTTCCGTTCGCGTAGCGCACGGTGTGGTACTGCCCGCCGCTCGTGACGACGGCGACGTCGAGGTCCCTGTCCTGCGGGGTGACGGCGACGCCGGTCACCGGCGCGGTGGCCCCGGCCGCCCCGGCGACCGACGTCCAGGAGGACCAGGCCCCGGAGGCGAAGCGACGGGTGTGGGAGACCTTCCCCCCGGACACGGCGGCGATGTGCAGCTCCCCGCCGCGGACGCCGGCGGTGGCGATCGACGTGATGCCGGTGAGCGGCCCGGTCTCGTCGGTGACCACCCCGAAGACGCTCCACCGGCCGTTCGCGGGGCGGCTGCTGTGCAGGAGCCGCCCGTTCGCCACGACGACGATGTGCAGGGCGCCGTCCACGTTGGCGATGGAGACCTGGGTGATGCCGCCGAGGTCGGCGACGGTGGTGTTGAGGTCGACGAACTTCTGGCCCCAGCCGCCGTCCAGGTTGTGGACGGCGTAGTGCAGGTGCCCGTCACCGCCGAGCGCGAGGACGTGGGTGTCGCCGTCGATGCCGACCGAGGAGACGGCGCGCACACCGCCGATGTTCCCGGCCGCCGCCTGGACGTCCTCGTACGGCGTCCACGAACCGTCGTAGAGACGGGTCGTGAGGTACAGGTCGGCGTCGCCGCGCACCAGGGCCCGGGTCTTCCAGCCCCAGGACCTGGCCCGCACCTGCTGGACCCAGCCGGAGACGTCGTCGACCCGGGCGCCGTACGCGCCGGTGCGGGTCTCGCCGGCGGGGGCGCCCAGGCAGCCGCCCTGCCAGGAGCGGGAGGCGACGGCGACCAGCTCGGCCCTGCCGCCCGTCTCGCGGACCACCGGGGCGCCGGTGTCGCCCTTGCAGACCGCCGCGCCGCCCGTGCCGGTGACGCCGAGGCCCGTCGCGCTCACCGTGTCGAGCGAGAACGCGCCGGTGTGCAGCTTCAGCGGCGCCCACTCGTCCCTGGTGCGCCCGTACCCGGGCACCCGCAGCGGCTGCCCGGCGGCGGGGGCGGTGGAGGCGACCGCGATCGGGGCAATGCCGTCGACGGGCGTCGCGAGGCGGGCCATGACCAGGTCACGGCCCTGGTACGGCACCAGCTCGGAGACCTCGGACGTCTTGCCGCCGGAGGTGGTCAGGTCGGTGCGGCCGACGGTGGCGGTGGTCTTCCACTTCGGCGCACCGGCGGCCGGGGCCTGCGGCTGCGCCGGGTCGTCGGCGAAGCAGGAGGCCGCGGTGAGCACCCAGTTGCGGTCCACCAGGGCTCCGGTGCAGGTGCGCAGGCCGTCGCCGATCGCCAGGCGGGCGGTGTAGGCGTAGGAGCCGTCGGCGGCGGCGTCGCCGACCACGGCGCCGGCCGGCGCGCAGGTGCCCAGCACGCCGGCGGCGGTGGCCGCGGCGAGTACGCCGGTGCGCCAGGAGCGGGACGGGGTCGTGCGGGGCATGGGGATTCCTCTTCGGGTCGGTTCCGGGCCCGGGTCGCTTCCGGGTTCCGGGCTCGGGTTCTGGGCGCAGGTTCCGGGTCGTTCCCGGGGGTCAGTACGAGAAGGCCCACTTCTGGGTGGGGAGGTCGTAGAAGGTCCACTGCTGGGCGCGGGCGCCGTCGGTCGTGAGCGAGTCGTCGATCTCCAGGCACTTGCCGCTGTTGCGGTTCCTGAGGGCGTAGCCGCCGGCGGCCTTGACGAGGTCCCACTTCTGGGTGGGGAGGCTGTGGAAGGTCCACTGCTGGGCGGGGGCGCCCTCGGCCGTGAGGGAGTTCTCGATCTCCAGGGCTTTGCCGCTGTTGGCGTTGCGCACCTCCCAGGCGTCGTCGGCCCAGTGGAGGATCCAGCGGGCGGTGGGCAGGCTGTGGCAGGTCCACTGCTGGGCGCGGGCGCCGTCGGTCAGGAGGGAGTCGTCGATCTCCAGGCACTTGCCGCTGTTGGTGTTGACGAGCGGGGTCGTCCAGTCGAGGGCGGCGGTCTGCTGGATCCAGCTTCCGAGGTCGTCGGTGCGGGTCTCGTACGCGCCGGTGTGCGTGGTCGGGGCGGCGCCGAGGCAACCGTTCTGCCAGGAGCGGCTGTTGAGGGCGGCGAGTTCGTAGTGGTCGCCGACCTTGCGCAGGGCGGGGCCGCCGGTGTCGCCCTTGCAGACGGCGGCGTCGGCGGGGGTTTTGGCGGCGATGGCGAGGCCGGTCGGATGGACGGTGCCGACGGTGAAGGCGGCGCTGTGGAGCTTGTCGGGCACCCAGTCGGCCTTGTTGCGGCCGTAGCCCGTCACCAGCAGCTCCTCGCCCGGGGTGGGGGCGGTGGTGGCCACGGCGAGCGGGTCGACGTCGATGACCGGGTTGACCAGGCGCAGCATGACCAGGTCGCGGTCGGCGCGGGGGACCAGGTCGACGACGTCCCGGACCTGGCCCGCCGTGGTGCCGAGGTCGGTGCGGCCGACGGTGACGGTCGTTCGGAGCGCGGGCGGGCCGGCCGGGACGGTCGTCGGCCGGGCGGGGTCGTCGGCGAAGCAGGCGGCGGCGGTGACGACCCAGAACGGATCGACCAGGGCGCCGGTGCAGGAGCGCTTGCCGTCGCCGATGTCCAGCTTGGCGGTGAAGGCGTAGGAGCCGGCGGGCGCGGCGTCGCCGACCACGGCGCCGGCCGGGGTGCAGGTGCCCAGTACGCCGGCGGCGGTGGCCGCGGCGAGTACGCCGGTCCGCCAGGAGCGGGACGGGGTCTTGCGGGGCATGGGGATTCCTCTTCGGGTCAGCGGGCGACGGTCCGCCGGGCGGGGCCGCCGTACCGGGCGTTCGCCGGGGTCGGTACGAGTCGGTGCGGTCAGCCCGTCGTGGGGATCTGGCCGACGATGGACCAGCCGGACCAGGCCCCGTCGCCGGCCTTGGTGGCATGGGCCATGACGCCGTCGGTGCCCTGGCCGAAGACCTCGGCGGTCCGGGTGTCCGGGTTGTAGACCGCGGCGGGGGAGCCGCCGAACTTCCAGCTGCCGGTCATGGTCCAGGCCGACCAGCCGCCGGCGCGGCTCCACGTCGCCCGGTACATGGAGGCGTCGGTGCCGGTGGCGAACAGGTCGAGGGTGTTGGCGAGCGGGTTGTGGAGGACGGCGGGGGTGCCGGCGAACTTCCAGTCGCTGGGGCCGATCACGTACCAGCCGGACCAGCCCTCGCCGTTGGTGTTGTAGAGGTGGGCCATGGTGCCGTCGGTGGTCAGGGCGAAGACCTCGGCGGTCCGGGTGTCGGGGTTGTAGACGGTGGTGGGGACGCCGCGGAACTTCCAGGTGCCGGTCATGATCCACGGTGTCCAGCCGCCGGCCCGGTTCCACGTCGCCCGGTAGATGGACCCGTCGGTGCCGGTGGCGAACACGTCGAGGGTGTTGGTGACCGGGTTGTGGAGGACGGCCGGTACGCCGACGAAGGCGCCTCCGGGGTTGAGGGTGAACCAGCCGTGCCAGCCCGCCCCGTCGGTGTTGTAGAGGTGGGCCATGACGCCGTCGGTGCGCAGGGCGAAGACCTCGGCGGTCCGGGTGTCCGGGTTGTAGACGGTGGTGGGGGAGCCGCGGAACTTCCAGTCGGCGGTCATGGTCCACGGTCCCCAGCCGGTGGCTCGGCTCCACGTCGCCCGGTAGATGGACCCGTCGGTGCCGGTGGCGAACACGTCGAGGGTGTTGGTGACCGGGTTGTGGACGACGGCCGGGGAACCGGTGAACCGCGCGCCGTCGCCGAGGACGTACCAGCCGGACCAGCCCTCGCCGTTGGTGTTGTAGGCGTGGATCATGGCGCCGTCGCTGCGCAGGGCGAAGGTCTCGGCGGTCCTGGTGTCCGGGTTGTAGACGGTGCTGCGGCCCCCGGAACGGGCGGCGACCACGGTGGACCAGGCGGAGACGGCCTGCTGGATCCAGCCCCCGAGGTCGTCGGTGCGGGTCTCGTACGCGCCGGTGTGCGTGGTCGGGGCGGCACCGAGGCAACCGTTCTGCCAGGAGCGGCTGTTGAGGGCGGCGAGTTCGTAGTGGTCGCCGAGCTTGCGCAGGGCGGGGCCGCCGGTGTCGCCCTTGCAGACGGCGGCGTCCGCGGGGGCCTTGGCGGCGATGGCGAGACCGGTCGGGTCGACGGCGCCGACGGTGAAGGCGGCGCTGTGGAGCTTGTCGGGCACCCACTCGGCCTTGGTGCGGCCGTAGCCCGTCACCAGCAGGTCCTCACCGGCGGCGGGTGCGGTAGTGGCCACGGCGAGCGGGGTGATGTCGGTGACGGGGGTGGCGAGCCGGGCCAGGACGAGGTCGCGGTCGGTGCGGGGGACGAGCTCGGCGATGTCGCGGACCTGGCCGGTCGTGGTGGTGGTGAGGTCGGTGCGGCCGATGGTGGCGGTGGTTTTGAGGGCCGGCGGGCCGGCGGGGACGGTTGTCGGTTGGGCGGGGTTGTCGGCGAAGCAGGAGGCGGCGGTGACGATCCAGTACGGGTCGACCAGGGCGCCGGTGCAGGCGCGTTGGCCGTTGCCGATGTCCAGTTTGGCGGTGAAGGCGTAGGAGCCGGCGGGCGCGGTGTCGCCGCTGACGGCGGGGGCGGGCGTGCCGGTCAGGAGGGTGGCGGCGAGGGCGGCGGCGGTGAGCGTCGCGGTCGTCCATGCGGTGCGTGGGCGTGAGCGAACCATGAGGTGGCTTTCCTTCGTCTGCCGGGCGGTGGCGGTGGCGGTAGCGCCGGGGAAGCGCGGACCGGGGGTCACGCTGTGGCGGTGATCTCCAGCAGGCTGAACAGGCGCCCCTGCGGGTCCGTGCTCTCGCCGACCGACGTCCAGATGTTCTTCTTCACGTCGAAGGACTTGTTCTCGGTGCCCGTCCGCATGTCGAGGCGTACGGCGTAGTCGTTGCCCATGACCATGAAGACGGAGGGGATCTCAAGGCTCAGTCGGCCGGTCGGGCCGCTGACCTGGAAGCAGAACTGGCCGTTGCCGACCGGGTCCGTGACCGCGTTGCCCCGAGCGCGCACCTGGATCAGGCCGGGCCGGCCGTCGCAGGTGACGAGCAGGATGTGGCCGTCGCCGCTCTTCAACCTGATGCCGCGCTCCTGGAAGATCTTGTCGGCGTTCGGGTAGGCGAAGTCCTCGACGGCCGGAGGCGGGGTGTCGTCCGCAGCGGCGGCCCCGGCGGTGCTCGCGGTTCCGGCGGGCACGGGGGCGGCACCGACCGTGGTCAGACCCGTCAGGGCGACGGCACCGGCGACGGCGCCGACGGTCAGGCAGCGAATCAAGGGCTTCATGCTGGTGGGGCCTCCTTGTACGGAATTGCACAGGCAAGGGAATGGTGTGATCGAAGTAAACGACGCATCGACCCGGGCCTGCGCGGGGCGCTTCGCCATCGGATCGGAGGCCTATTGGTATCACGGTCGCCGAATTCCGTAAAAGGGTCGGGTTCGAGCCAATATTGCGGGCGGAGTGGCCTGCGGCGATCCCCTTCGGAATCCGCAAGCTCGGCCGCATGACCCTCTTGAAACGTCTCTGACCAGCTACTTCTTCAGCTCGACGGCCCGGCGTGCTCGATCCGTGGCATGGCTCGTGAATTCAGTATCGGGCCCGTGGGTTCACGACCTGTGCGACAGTTCGACAGGTTGTTGTAGACGGTTCCGAAAAGGCTTCGAATTCCAGTCGAAAAGCACTCAAGGAATTGAGGAGAAATGGTCGATAAATTATCCGGGACCATGTCCCCGCCTATGCGCCTCCGGCGCGCCCGGCTGACCGCGGTGACGGCGCTGTCGCTGGCCATGGCGGTCTTCGGCACGACGGTGGCGGCGGCGGTCCCCGCCGATCCCGGACCGGCGCCGCTGCCTGCGGGCGCGCGTGCCCAGGTGGTCGAGGCGTGGATGGCCGGCGGGTCGGCGGTCAGGGACGCCGCGGCCGCCGCGCTGGTCGGCGGCGATGCCCAGATCGGCGACTTCCTGGCCACCGGCCTGCGGCGGGCGACCGCCGAGGACGAGCGCTTCGCGGTCCTGAAGATGCTCTCCTTCTCCGGTGCCGGGGTGCGGGCCGCCGCCCAGCAGGCGCTGAGCGGTACGGACGAGCAGCTGCACCAGTTCGTGCTGACCGGCTACCAGGCCCCCCTGAAGGAGGACCAGACGGTGGCGACCGTCGCCACCACCAACACGGGCGGCCGCGCGGTCCAGGAGGCGGCGCAGAAGGCGCTCAACGACGGTTCCGCCAAGGCGCTGACGGACTTCCTCGGCACGGGTCTCGCCCGGGCCCGCGAGGAGGACGACCAGGTCCAGGTCGCCAAGGTCATGGCGACCGGCGGCCCCGAGGTGCAGAAGCTCGCGCAGCGGGCCCTGAGCGGAACCGCCGACGACATCGCGGACTTCCTGGAGAACGGGCTGGAGCTGGCCCGCGCCCGTGACCAGGAGACCCTGACGATCAGCCAGCTGGTCGAGGCCGCGACGGAGGCCGGCAAGCGCGCCAAGGCCGAGACCGACGCGGCCAAGACGGCGGGTGAGCGCGCGCAGGAGGCCTCCCGGCTGGCCAAGGAGGCCGCGCAGAAGGCCGCCAAGGAAGCCGAGGCGGCCAAGAACGACCTCGTGAAGGCGGGGCAGGCCGCGAACCGCGCGGCCGAGGCGGCACAAGGCGCGGCCAACGCCGCGCGGACCGCGATCCAGGCCTCCAGTACGGCGGTGGCCGCGGCCCGGACGGCGGCGAACGCGGCCCGCGGCGCGGCCAGCGCCGCGGCGGCCGCCGGCCAGGCCGCCACGCGCGCCTACCAGGCCGCCTCGGCGGCCCGCCAGGACGCCGGCCAGGCGCAGGCCGCCCGCAACGCGGCGCAGGCCGCCCGGGACGCGGCGGCGGGAGCCCGCAGCGCCGCGGACGCCGCCGCGAGCGCGGCCGTCTCGGGCGCGCAGGCCGGGCTCTCCGCGAGCTCCGCGGCCAGCGCTGCGCGCAACGCGGCGGACGCCGCGGACGCGGCGAGTTCGGCCGGGGTGTCCGCCGGCCAGGCCACGGCGCAGTCCCGGCGGGCGTCGGAGGCGGCCGCCGTCGCCCGCAGCGCGTCCGCCGCCGCGGACGCGGCCTCGAAGCGGGCCAACGCGCTGGCCTCCCGGGCGGCTTCGGCCGCGAAGGACGCCCAGGCGGCCGCCAACGGGGCCGCCACCCACGCGGAGAACGCCGCGAAGGCGGCGGACGAGGCCGCCAACCAGGCGGGCAACGCCCAGGACTGGGCGAACAAGGCCACCGAGCACGCCAACGCGGCCGTGGCCGCCGCCCAGACGGCCGCGAACGCGGTGACAGTGGCGCAGGGCGTCGAGGCCCTCGCCCGGGAGAGCGAGCAGGAGGACCTCGCGGCCGATACCAAACTGGGTATCGACGAGGCCACCGAGCTCCGCAAGGACGGCCAGGAGGCGGCACGGTCGCGGGAGACCGCCATGACCCAGGCTGCAGCCGTCGACGAGACCACCAGGCAACTGGTCGCGAAGGCCGCCGACCCGGCGGTCGACACCGCGACCGCGGTCGCCGCCGGCCGCAGGGCCGCCGTCAACCTGCTGGCCAGCAGTGGCGCGTGGACCAGCCGAGCCGCCCAGAGCGCGCTCTCCGGTACCGACCGGGAGGTGATCGACTGGGCGGTGGCGCAGTACCCGAAGGCCCTGCGGCAGGACGACCGGGAGAAGGCGCTGCTGTTCTCCACCCTCGGCGGCCCCGGCCTGGCGGAGGCGGCGCAGCGGGCGCTGGCCGCCGACAGCCCGGCACAGATCCAGGCCTTCCTCACCCAGGGGCTCTACGACGTCCAGGCCGACGACAACCGGATCCGGATCCTCAGGCTGATGAACAACGCCGGCAAGGCGGTCACCGCCGCCGGGAACAAGGCCCTGAGCGACCCGTCACCGAAGGCCCTGACCGACTTCCTGGCCACCGGCTACTTCCTGGCCAAGGCCGAGGACGACCAGGTGTCCGCGGCCACCATCATGGGACGCGGCGGCCCCGTCGTGGCGGCCCTCGGGCAGGTCGTCCTGTCCGGGCCGGACTCGATGCAGAGCGACTACGTCGTCTGGGGCCAGCACCGGGCGGCCCAGAAGGACCAGGACACCGCCACCCACGTGGCGGCGGTCCGGGCGTTGATCGCGAGCGCCGCCCAGATCGCGGCGCAGGCCAACCAGAACGCGGCCGAGGCGTCCGCGGTCGCGGCCCAGGCCCGTTCGGCGGCCGCGGAGGCCGGCCAGTGGGCCGACCGGGCCCGCACGTCGGCCTCCCAGGCCAAGGGCTACGCGGACGAGGCACGCAACAGGGCCGCCGAGGCCACGGCCTCCGCCAACGCGGCGGCGGCCTCCGCCCAGCAGGCGAAGACCGCCTCGGCCACAGCGAGGCTGGCGAGCCGGCAGGCCAACTACTCCGCGAACCAGGCCGCAGCATCGGCCCACAGCGCGGTCGCCTCGGCGGCCGGCGCCGCCGCGTCGGCCGCCGAGGCCAGGGCCTCGGCGCTGGCCGCCGGCAAGAGCCAGGAGGAGGCCGCCCAGGCCGCCAACGAGGCCGGGAGCATCGCGGTCCAGAAGCGGGCGCAGGAGCAGGCAGCGGAAGCGGCCAAGGCGGCGGAGCAGGCCCGGCAGAACGCCGCGAACCACGTCAATCCCGCCGACAACCCGGGTAATGACAGCGTCCGGCCGCTTCTGGGCCCCGGCGGCTCCAGCCCCGGCGGCATGGACGGCGCACTCGAGATCATGATCCGCGAGTACGCCCAGTACACCGGCGACCTGAGTACCTGGTTGGGGGCTGCGTCGGCGGCGGTCCTGGTCACTCCGGCCTTTGAGATCTCCCCCGTCCTCTCCCTGGCGTCGTTCGCCACCGGCGGGGTGAGTGTCCTGCTGACCGGGATCGGGTACGGCTGGACCAGCAAGCCGTTCCAGTCCTCCCTCGCCTATTTCGGGCTCAACACCGTCATCGCCACACAGGGCAAAGTGGTCGAGAAGTTCGCGAAACTGGGGCCTAAAGTGGCGGACAAGGGAGCCCAATTCGTCATCGGGACAGGATCGGCTGTCATGAACCTCGTCGCCTCGGATCCCTGGGAGCGGCTCCCCGGCTGGCCGCACTTCTGAGCGCCCGTGCGGCGGTGGCTCCGGCCGCCGCCGCACGCGGCCGCGCGCCCCGGCGCCGCCCTACCGGCCGCGCCGCAGCGCCCCCGGCACCGCCGACAGGTCCTGCTCGGCGATCTCCGGGTGCGCCAGCAGCACCTCGCGGGCCGCCGCCAGCACCGGGCCGCCGCCCGCCAGGGCGAGGTCCTTGGCGGCCAGCCGGACCGGGAAGTCCGACCCCGTGCCGAACGCCCGGGCCGCCACCCCCGCGAGCGGCCCGGCCGACAGCACCTCCCGCGCCTGCTCCTGCGGCACGCCCAACTCCTCGGCCACCGCCAGGACTTCGCCCAGGACGGTGACGGAGGCGACGATCGCGCCGATCACCACCACCTTCAGCGCCGCGCCCGCGCCCGGGCCGCCGCAGCGCCGTACCCGGCCCAGGTGCTCCAGGACCGGCTGCGCGCGGTCCAGGTCGGCGTCCTCGCCGCCCGCGAAGACCGTCAGGTCGCCGCTCGCCGCAGGGCCCGTGCTGCCCATCACCGGGGCGTCCACCAGGGCGACGCCGTCCGGCAGTTCGGCGCGCAGGGCGGCGGTGGTGCGCGGACCGATCGAGGACATGTCGATCCACAGGGTGCCCGGCGCGAGGTCGGCCGTGAACCGTCCGGCCAGCTCGGCGACGGCCACCGGGTCGGACAGCATGGTGACGACGACGTCCGCGCCGCGCACGGCCTCCGCCGGAGTGGCGGCCTCGGTGGCCCCGGCCCCGGTGAGGTCACCGGCGCGGCCGGGGGAGCGGTTCCAGACGGTCAACGGGTAACCGGCGGCGGCGAGTCGGCGGGCCATCGGCAGGCCCATCCGGCCCAGTCCCAGAAAAGCGATCTTCTCCATGGCCGCCACGCTAGGCAGCCGCAAGCCAGGCGACAAGCGAATGTCCCGCATGGTAGTCATGCGGAATGGACATGGCTTGGCTGGACGTCTTCCGCACCGTCGCCCACCTGGGCTCCTTCACCGCCGCCGGCGAGCGGCTGGGCTTCACCCAGTCCGCGATCTCCCGCCAGATCGCCACCCTGGAAGCCGAGTTGGGCACACCGCTGTTCGACCGGCTGGCACGCGGGGTGCGGCTCACCGAGCACGGCCGGGCGCTGCTGCCACACGCCGAGGCGATGCTGGAACGGCTCGACACCACCCGGCGCGACCTCGTCGCCCTCACCGAACTCACCGCCGGACGCCTGCGGGTCGGCGCCTTCGACAGCGCCAACGCCGCCCTCGTCCCCGGCGCCCTCGCCGCCTTCCGCGCCGCGCACCCGGACGTGGCGATCAGCCTCACCGAGGGACTGGCGGCGCACCTGCTGGACCTGCTCGCCGAAGGGGCGATCGACCTCGCCCTGGTCGCCTCGTACACCGAACCAGCCGACACCGGCGACCAGTTCGACTTCCGGCCGCTCATGGACGACCCGGTGCTCGTCGCCCTCCCGCGCGGCCACCGCCTCGCCAGACGCCGCCGCCTGCGCCTGGCCGAACTCGCCGACGAACCCTGGATCGCCGCCCGCCGCCACGCCGAATCCACCCTCCTCGCCGCCTGCGTCCGCAGCGGCTTCCAGCCCCGCATCGAGTACACCGTCGCCGCCTGGACCGCCAAACTCGGCCTGGTGGCCGCCGGGTTGGGCGCCACCCTCATCCCCTCCCTCGCCGCCCGCGTCACCCGCCCCGGCATCGCCCTCATCCCCCTGCACCCCGACGACACCCCGGTCCGCCAGGTCTACACAGTCACGCGGCGCGGCCGGCAGGTGCCCCCGGCGGCCGAGGCCTTCGCGGCCCTCCTGCGCGAGGGCGCCGGCTAGCGGCGCGCGGCGAGGACGGCCGGCCCGGCAACGGCCTGGGCGCGAACAGCGACGTTGCTGCCGGAGTACGGCGGTGCCGGCCGACCGCCACCGTGCCGGCGCGCTGATCGGTCACCGGTGCTGTGGCCGCGGGACGCCACGACCTGGTCCGACGCCCAAGAGGGGCCGGGCCCGCTACTTGACCAGGTGGAAGTCCGGATGCCGAAGCCAGGCGGCCAGGAACTCCACGTCACCGACATGCCGGAACCAGCGGCCGGCGCCGCCCGTGTCGTAGGAGACCTCTGCCACCTTCCCCGGTAGGGATGCCACCAGTGCCTTCGCCCTGGCGAGGTCCGCGTCGCCGCGCGTCCCATCACGCGGAGTGGGACAGCCGAGGACGCCGTCGAAGTCGACCAGCGCGCCGAAACGGCGGGCCATGGCGAGGGCGAGGTGGCCGAGCAGCAGATGGTTCTCCGGCCCGGAGCAGTCGGCGCACAGGACCAGCCCCTGCACCGGGGGCGTCAGGAAGGCCGAGTAGTCCTCGTCGTCCGTCGGCAGGTACTCGTCCTCCGACAGGACGAAGCCGCCGACGCCGACCGGATCAAAGTCCCGCAGCCCCAAGGGCGAAGCCTCCCGTACCCGGAAGGCCAGATCGCCACCGGCCTCGGTCCTGACCGGCTCGCAGAAGGTCTCCAACCACGGGACCACTCCGGCCAGGACGTCCCCGAAGGAGCAAGGTTCGAAGAGCCACAGCCCGACTGCCGGTCCCGACACGATGCCTCCAGACGCGCGTGGTCCGGTGCCACGGGCAGCCCCGGTTCTACCAGCTCCTGGAGGCACATGCGTGATCGTTGACGCGACACGTCCTAACGGCGCGCGGCGAGGACGGCGGTCAGGGCGCTGACGGCCGGGCCGCCGAGGAGCAGCACGGCCGGGTGGCGGGGCCGGGACTGCAGGGTCAGGCGGAAGCCGCCGACGCGGAACTCCAGGAACGGGCGAGGGGGACGGGAACGCTGCTGTCGGCGCATGGGGATCTCCGTGGATGGGACGACTTCTCGGTACAGCGCCCATCACAATGGTCTGCACGGTGGTTGCGTCAGGTCGCAACCGGAACTTGCGGTGGGAGAGCGCAACTTGCCGACGGCGCAACACGGAGACCGGCACGGGGTGCCCGTGCGGAGGGGGCTGGCCCCGCTGGACGAGCGGCTGTCGGAGCCGGAGCGGCTCTGTGCGGAGCGCCTGCGCGAGTTGCGAGAGCGGATCGGCCTTACCTCGGAGGAGTTGGCCGACCGGCTGAGCGGGGACGGGATCAGCATCGACAGCACTCGGCTGTCGAAGTTCCTCAACGGCCGGGAGGTGCCCCGCCGGGAGATCGCGGCCCGGCTCCACCTTCTGGTGGCCGAGCGCGAAGGTGTACCGGTCGACGCCGACGAGCTTGCGCGGACCCGGTCGGCCATGTACGCGGCGGCGCGCGTCCGCAGTCCGCTCCAGGCCCGGGAGTTCGAGCTTGCCACGGCCCACGAGGACCTCTGTCGCCACCGTGCCCGGACGGTCCAGGAGCTGGCCGACCTCCGGAACGAGCTCGAAGACGAGCGCAAGCGGCGGAAGGACGCAGAGGCCGCGTTGGAGAACCTCGGCATCCGCAGCCGGGAGGAGGCCCGCATGCTGACCGGGGAACGGGACGCGGCGCTGGACCGCATCGCCCAGCTGGAGAACCAGATCCGGCAGGCGGGGGCCGTGCTCAGGCTCCGTGAGAGGGATGTCGCGGCCCTCGACCAGCTCATGTCCGCAACAGACACCGAACTGGTGCTGTGGGAGATGGGCGGCCCGGGTGGTCTGACGGGGATCCGTGCGGCGGTCGTCTGCCTGCGGGACGCCGACGAGGACGCGGCCGCGGACCGCCTCATCGAGCGTATCGCGTGCGGCTACTCCGTGCGGGACGTCATGCGTCTCGTCGCCGAGTTCGAGGCCATGCGCCGCGTCTACGACAGCACCGGTGTCGAACGAGCGCTTGCCCGGTTGCGAAAGCCTGTCGACCTCTTCCACTGGCTCTCCGGCGAGGGCCGCGAGAGCAAGGCGCGGTCGGATGTACTGACGGCGGTGGCTTCGTTCGCGCCGGTCGAGCACCTGGTGCGGATTCACAAGGCCTGTGTGGAACATGGAAGTTCCGAGCTGGACCAGGCGCTGCGGAAGGCCATGGTCGCGGAGCGGCGAGCGGTCCCGGAGGACATCGACGACGTGTGGGCCGAGGACCTCCGGAAAGGACTGGCCGCCCTGAACGAGTGGAGGGCGACCAGTCCGTAGCCGCCCTTCCTCAGCAGACGGTGTCCGCTGCCGGCAGCGCCCCCGTCGACAGGTAGGTGTCCACCGCCGCGTTCGCGCACGGGCTGTAGCCGTTGAGGGTGAGGGTGTGGACGCGGCCGGGGACGGTGACCAGGCGGGAGCCGGGCAGGCGGGTATGGAGGGCGAGGGCGCCCTGGTAGGGGGCGTGGGTGTCGCCGGTGGCGTGGAGCTGGAGGGCGGGGACGGCGTTGCGGACCTCGACCGGCGGTTCCAGCGGGGCGCCGCGCCAGGAGGCGCACGGGACGGGGCCGTTGTAGACCGGGCCGAAGACCGGCTCGGCGGCGCGGGAGCGTTCGACGGCGTCGCGGTACCACGCGGCCGAGCGGGGCATCGCCACGTCGTCGCACACGATGGCGACCGTGGACGACAGGCCGGTGCCGGCCTCCGGGCCCGGGGCGAGGAGCATGGTCAGCAGTTGGTGCAGGGCCGGGCCCGCCTGTACCGGCCGGCCGTCGGCGGCGTCCAGCAACTGACGCAGCGCGTCCGCGTATTCGGCGCTGTCGCGGTCGTCGCTCTGGAAGACCGCGAGCAGGACCGGCAGCAGGGCGCCGTCGAGCCGGTAGCCGTCGACGGCGATCGGCGTCGCCTCGGCCCGGCGGACCAGGCCCTCGACGGTGGACCGCACCGCCGCCGGGGTGGCGCCCAGGTGGTGGGCGGCGTCGCGCGGCGCGGCCCAGGCGGCGAAGTCGTCGAGGGCGCGCTCGTTGGCGCCGCCCATGTCCTGGAACGCCCCGATGCCGTACCGCGCCGGGTCGAGGGCGCTGTCCAGCACCAGCCGGTCGACGCGCCGGGGGAACAGCTGCGCGTACACCGCGCCCAGCATCGCGCCGTAGGACTGCCCGAAGAAGGAGGTCCGCTGCTCGCCCAGCGCGGCGCGCAGCACGTCGACGTCCCGGGCGGTGTTGCGGGTGGTCAGGTGGGGCAGCAGGTCCGGGTACTTGCTCCAGCAGGCGTCCGCGTCGGCCTTGGCCAGGCGCCAGGCCTGCTCGAAGCCGGCCTGGCCGGTGCCGGTCGAGCGCAGCCAGGTGCCGCGCGTGAGGCCGCAGTCCGGGCCGCCGGCGCCGACCCCGCGCGGGTCCATGCCGACGTGGTCGTAGGCCGCCGCCGTCCCGGGCGCCAGCTGCTCCCGCAGCGCGGCCGGCATGTCCAGCCCGCGCTCGCCGGGCCCGCCGGGGTTGGTCTGGAGTATCCCGCGCCGTTTGGCGGGGTCGGCGGAGCGGATCCGGGAGACGGCCAGGGAGAGGGTGCGGCCCCGCGGCTCGCGGTAGTCCAGCGGGACGGTCAGGGCCGCGCACTCGGCGCCGGCGGCCGCCAACTGCGGTTCCTGGCAGGGGGACCAGGCGAGCGGCTGGCGGTGGAAGCGCTCCAGCGGGTCGGCGGCGGGGGAGGCCGAGGACGCGGGGGAGGCGGGGGCGGCCGCGCCGAGTACGGCGGCCGCGGACAGGGCGAGGGCGGCGGCGAGCGCCGGTGCGGTCTTCATGTGGGCCACCCTAGAAGGGAGTTGACCATCGCAGAGCTCCGGGTCCCGGAACTGCCTTGACCTCAAGGCGGCTTGAGGTCCTACGGTCGGTCGTGTCCTGACGACCAGGTGAAGGAGTACCGGACATGACGATCAAGACCTACGAACCGCAGATCATCGCCGCCCAGCCCATCGGGGCGTGGACCGGCGAGCTCTTCCGCCGCCTGGTGGTGGACGGCCTGCGCGTGCAGCTCGCGGTGGAAGGCCTCACCCAGCCGCACTGGTGGACGCTCAACCACGCCGCCGGCCGGCCCGGCGGGTGGACCCGCACGACCCTGGCCGAGCGGCTCGCCCCGTACGACGACCAGGGCACCGCCTTCGACGCCGTCTTCGACGACCTGATCGCCCGCGGCTGGCTGACCGAGGACGCCGACGGGGCGTTCACCCTGACCGAGGAGGGCGAGGCCGGCCGCCTGCGCGCCCGCGAGCGCAACCTGGCGGTCAGCGAACGCGCCCACGAGGGCATCGGCACCGAGGAGTTCGTGACCACGATCAACGTGCTGCGCCGGATGGTGGCGAACCTGGGCGGCAACGGGAACCTCCCCGACTGACGGCGCCCGGGCGGCACGGGGCGGTGGGGCAGAGGGAAGGAAATTGACCCATGGAAACGGTCGCTGATTGCCACCTGATCGTGGGTCTTTCCGGCCATAGGTTGGTCACATGACGACGACGAGGAACACCGCCCCCGCCGCCACCACCGCCGCCCCCGTGCTGACCCGCTGCGCCGAGGCCGAGATCTGCGCCGACCCGAGCTCCACCATGACGCTGCTCGCCGACTCGGCCCCGGGCGAGGGCGGCTTCACCGTCTACCGCTCCACCTTCGCCGCCGGCGCCCCCGGGGCGCCCGCGCACTTCCACACCCGGGCCTGGGAGCTGTTCTTCGTGATCGGCGGCTCGCTGCGGGTGCTGGTCGGCGAGGAGGTCACCGTGCTGGGCGCGGGCGACTTCCTGGCCGTGCCCCCGCACACCCCGCACGCCTTCGCCGCCGCCGCGGGCTCCGAGGCCGACGTGCTGTGCGTGTTCGCGCCCGGCATGGACCGCTTCGACTACCTGCGCCTGCTGGGCAGCGTCATGCGCGGCGAGACCGCGCCGGGGGCGATCGCGGCCTCGTCCGAGCGCTTCGACAACCACTACGTCGACAGCCCCGCCTGGCGCGCGGCCCTGGCGGGCGACGGCGCCTGAGACCCGCGGGGCGGCTCGACGGGCCGGGTCCTCGACGGGCCGGGGCGCTCGACGGGCCGGGGCCGCCCGGGTGTGGAACGGTGGAAGACCGGAAGTGTCCGGCTGCGAGAGGAGTGGCCATGTCGTCGAAGCGCCGCCGCAAGAAGAAGGCCAGGGCCAAGCACGGGGCCAACCACGGCCGCCGCCCCCAGTGCTGAAACGCGGCTGAACGGGTGAGGGTGCCCGGACGGGCCCGGCCAGCCGCCCGGCACCCTCCGCTCGGAAGCCGTCCGGCACCCCCTGCCGAGAGCCGCCCGGCACCCCCCGCTCAGAGCCGCCCGCGCCCCGCGAAGCCGCCGCGCGCCACCTTGTGGTACTGGCAGTGGTCGACCCAGCCCGCGCCGAAGGCCAGCTCCAGGACCACGCCCCGCCCGTCCGCACGGGCCTCGTCCAGCAGCCGTGCCGCGTCCGCGTCCGGCGGGGTCTGCTCCAGCACGAAGAGCCGGTTGGGGTACGGGCCCGCCGGGATCGGGTCCCGGGGCGGGATGCCGGGCCGGTCCCAGGTCAGCTTCGCACCGGGGCTGGACAGGCAAGGGGGGTCCATCCGCCAGCCGTTGGCGTCGACGCCGCCGTCGCGGTACCAGCGCAGCGCGTGCTCCAGGCTCCCGTGCGGGTCCGGCCCCTGCCCGTTGGCCTGCCAGTCGGCCACGTTCGCCGCCTCGATCCGCGCCAGGACGTCGAGGACGTCCTCCCGGACGACGAAGTAGGCGCGGGCGTGGATGCGGCAGACCAGCAGGGTGTCCCGGGGGTGGTCCAGGCCGTAGGTGGACGGGCGGGTGGACTGGTCCAGTACTTGGGTCAGCAGGTGCTCGACCCCCTCCACCGCTCCCAGCGCCTCGACCAGCCCCCGGATCCGCTCCCGCTCCGCCGCCCGGGCCGCCCGCGCCGTCGGTGAACCGATCAGCCTGAGCTTGCGCCGCTCGGTCGGCCAGTGGTGCGCCCGCAGCGACTGCACGCCGTTGAGGAGCGGGTTCACCAGCATGACGACGAGGTACACCAGGCTCGTCGCCACGTCCTTGAGCAGCTTCTTCACCGGCAGGGATCCTCTCGGGTCGCGCGCGTCCGCGCCCACACCCTGGCCCGCCCGCGCCCCGGCCCGCAATCCGCCCCCGTACTCAACTCCCCAGCGTGCCCGAGCCGTTGCCGAGCGCGAGCACGGGCACGGGCACGAGCGCGAACGCGACCGCACGCCGTCCGCCGCCGCCCGGACCGCGTTCGGACGGCGGCGGGACGCTGCCGCTACTTGGTGCAGGTCACGTCGGCCTCCGGCAGGCGCCCGCCCGCCAGGTAGGCGTTGACCGTGTCGTCCACGCACGCGTTGCCGTACGTCCCGTACAGCCCGTGCTGGTCGGCGCCCCGCAGGGTCAGCAGCCGGGAGCTGGGCAGCAGTCCGTGCAGGGCGACGCCGTCCCGGTAGGGGGCGCGCGGGTCGCCGGTGGCGGAGAGGATCAGCGCCCGGGCGTCGCGGCGCACCTCGGTGGGCGCCTCGCGCGGGGCGTCCAGGAAGGCGCACGGGGAGATGTTGTCGAGCAGCGGGCCGGACAGCGGGTACCGGGCGCGGTCGCGTTCGATCCGGCGCCAGTACTCCTCGGGATCGCGCGGCGCCGTACCGTCCGCGCACAGGATGGCCTGCGAGACGCTGCCGGCCTGCGAGCCCTGCGGGGTGAACAGGAAGTGCAGCAGGGCGGTGGTCTCGGCCGAGGGGGTGACCGGCCGGCCCGCCGCGGCCTCGGCGAGCACCGCCATCAGCTCGGCGAGGCCCGCCCGTTCCGCATCGGAGTCGCCCTGGAGGTTCCCGAACACCAGCAGCGGCACCCGGGTGTCGTCGAGCTCGAAGGCGTCCGCGCCGGTGCCGAGGACGAGCGGGCGCGCCGAGGCCGCCCCGACCGTCCGCAGCACCCCGGCGACCACCTCCTCGCGGGTGCGGCCCAGCCCGTAGGTGTCGTTGCGCCGCGCCGCCCAGTCCGCCCAGTCGGCGAACGCCCGCTCGTTCGCCCGCACCATGTTGGGGAGCAGCTCCGGCCCGACGTGGTCCGGGGCCAGCGCGCCGTCCAGGACCACCCGGTCGAAGCGGCCGGGGAACATCTGGGAGTACACCGTGCCCAGGTAGGTGCCGTACGAGAGGCCGAGGTAGGAGATCCGCCGCTCGCCGAGCGCGCCCCGCACCACGTCCATGTCCCGGGCCGCGTCGCGGGTGCTCGCGTGCGGCAGCAGGTCCCCGGCCGCCGAACGGCACCGGGCCGCGAGGTCCCGCTGGAAGGAGACCTGGCGCTCGAAGGAGGCCCGAGTGGTCCCGGCGGAGGTGATGTTGTAGCCGATCGGCCAGTCGCAGTCGAGGGGGGCGCTGCGGCCGGCGAAACGCTGGTCCAGCCCGACGATGTCGAAGCGGGCGGCGGTGTCCTTCAACGCGGCGTGCACCCTCGTCGGCGCGCCGAGCGTCGGACTGCCGGGGCCGCCGTCGTTCAGCAGCAGCGTGCCGATCCGGTGGCGGGTGTCGGTGGCCTTGATCCGGGAGAGCGCGAGGGTGACGGTGCGTCCGCCGGGGTCGCCGTAGTCGAGCGGCACGGTGACCTCCGCGCAGCGGGCGCCGGCCTTCTCGAGGTCGGCGCCCACCTGGTCGTCCGGGCCCTGGACGCAGCTGTGCCAGTCGGGGCGCTGCTGGTAGTAGCGGTCGAGCGCCTGGGCGGTGGCGGCCTGGGCGGGGACGGTCGCGGCGGCCGTGGTCAGGGCGGCGGCGAGGGCGAGACCGGCCGCGAGGGTGCGGCGGCGGGCGCGCGGCCCGGCGGGGCGTGGTTCGGTGCGGTGCGGTTCGGCGGTGCGGGGGCGTGGTTCGCTCATGACGTCTCCTCGGCGGTGCGGGGCCCGGCGCGGGCCGTGGCGAAGGCAGGGGTCGTGACGACGATCGCGGTACCGGCGGCCGTGTCTACGGAGGACACCTGCACCTGTGCGAGCTGACGGTACGTCAAAAAACGGACGCCGGGGACCGGATGGCCAGTGTCCACGGCATTGACATCCCCGCCCGCCCGAAGTGGAGGTGCTCCCGTCCGGCCCGCCGTCGCCGGGCGGGCCGGACGGCGGGCGAGGCCGCTGTCGGTGGCGTGTCCTACGGTGATGCCGTCGGCGGGTACGCGGTGCCCGCCCGAGCACCGCCCGATGGAGACGACGATGACCCGCACCACCCCGAAGCGCGCCGTGGACCTGGAGCAGCTGTTCCCCGAACTGGTACCGCTGCGCCGCGACGCCGTACGCCTCCACCCGCGCGCCGGCAGCCCGTCCGCGGCCGAGAGCTCGGTCGGCGGGCCGCCGCTGTGGCCCGCCGACGAGCCGTGGCCGCTGTGCCCGAGCACCAGCCACCCGGGGGAGTGGGGCGGGCCCGCCGCGGAGGGGCCGGTGCCGCTCGTCCCCGTCGTCCAGATCCACCGCCGGGACGTGCCCCAACTCGCCTTCCCCGCCGGGACGGACCTGCTCCAGGTGCTCTGGTGCCCGTTCATCATCGGCCGCTGCCCGACCGCGACGCCCCTGGTGCGCTGGCGGAGCTCCGAGGAGGTCGGCCCGGCCCTCGCCGCCGTGCCGCCGACCGTGGGCACCGCGCCGAAGGACAGCATCCCGGCACCGTGCGTCCTGCACCCCGAGCCGGTGGTCGACTACCCGAGCTGGGACATGCCGGAGGACCTGGGCCCGGAACTGAGCGTGCGGATGGAGGAACTGCGGGCCCGTACCGGCCTGCGGTACGGCTACCACCTGGCCGAGGCGCCGGGGATCAAGCTCGGAGGGTACCCGGGCTGGACCCAGGAGCCCTGCTGGCCGGACTGCCCGACCTGCGGGCGGACGATGGAGCACCTCCTGACGGTGAGCAGCTGGGAGTACGACGGTCAGTCGTACCGCACCTGGCTCCCGCTGGAGGACCGGGACGACGAGACCGGCGAGGAGCGCCGGGACGCCGACGGCGGCCGCGGGGCGCACAGCCCCGCCGGGCTGATGATCGGGGACGCGGGCGGGGTGTACGTCTTCGAGTGCCGGTCGTGCCCGGACCGCCCGGTGGACCACCACTGGGACTGCTCCTGAGGCGCCGCCGCCTGCCCGCCGGGGGCGGACGGGCAGGCCGGAGCCCTTCGCCGGGCCTAGGTCTCCGGCCCGTTACGCCGTCCGTGGCGTCCCGCCTACGGTCCTTGCCGTGGATACGACGGACACGACAGGCATTCTGGACGAGGCGCTCCAACGACTGCACGCCTCCGGGCCCGAGCGGCTCGGACGGCTCACCAACCACGCGCCGATGGCCGTCGAGGCCCTCGCCGCCCACGGACAGGCGCGGTCGGTGCACCGCTGGCTCGACCTGTACGCGCGCAAGCTGGAGGACTTCCCGCCGCGCGTCGAGCCGGTCACGGACGCCAACTGGCGTGCGGCGCTCGGCGATCCGAGCCGCGTGGCCGACTGGATCGACCACTTCGAGCGCCAACTCGCCGACCACCCCTGGCGCGAGGTGCTCGCCCGCTGGTGGCCCCGGCTGCTGCCCGGCCTGTACGGCGGCTCGACGCACCCGGTGATCCGGGTGGGGCACGCCGTGCGCACCCTGCTGTCCGGCGGCGAGGCCACCGGGCCCCGGCTGGCCGAACTCGCCCACGGCCTCGGCTACTGGGCCGCCCGCCACCGGCCCGTCGCCGCCCTCGCCACGCTGCCCGGCGTGCTGTCCGGCGCGGCCGCCGCCCTCGACGCGGTGCCGCCCATCGCCCTCCAGGACGGCGGCTTCCCCGCCCGGCTCGACCGCGTCACCGCCCTGCCGGCGTGGGCGGCCGGGGTCACGCGGCCGCAGGAGGCGGCCGACCGCCTCGCGGAACTGGTCCGGGCGGCGACCCACCGCTACGCCGCCTACGGGCACGGCGAGGAGACCATGCTCGTCCACGCCGCCACCGCCCCCAACGCCGTCCTGCGCGCCCTGCCCGCGCTCCCGCCGGACCTGTGGCCGGCCGGCCTGCGGGCGGCCTGGACGGCGTCGGCGGCCGTCACCGCGATGTACGCGCCGACCGAGCCGGCGGCCTGCACCCCGCCGGGCACCCTCACCCCCGAGGAGGTCTTCGAACGGGCCCTGGCGCACGGCGACGAGCACGTGATCAAGCTGGCGGACACCGCCCTCGACGTCGGCGACGCCCCCGCCCTGGCGGCGGCGCTGCGCGCCGTGGAGCTGAGCGCCCCGCTGGGGTGAGGCGGGCACGGGGCCGGACGCGGAAAGGAAATCGGTACCGGGGAGCGTCGTCGGATCCGGCGGCTTGAACGTGTACACCGGGGCGGCAACTCCCCGATGGCGCATGCCCTCCGACCCTCTGGCCCCGTCGACCCCCTCCGACCCCGACGGCTCCGACGGCCCCGCCCCGGGGCGTCCGGCACCCCACCGCAGTCCCGCAGGACGGCATGCCCTCCGAAGAACGGCGCCGCCACCGGGTGCTCCGCAACCGCGCACCCCACCACCTTCACCGCGAAGGAGTCCTGACCATGCGGAAGCTCATCGTCGACCTGGTCGAGCGCACCGTCGCCACGTACGCCGTGGCGTTCCTCGGCCTGCTGCTGGCCGACAAGTTCGACCTCACATCGATCGGCTCGCTCAAGGCGGCGGCGGTCGCGGCGCTGCCCGCGGCCCTGACCGTGCTCAAGGGCGCGGTGGCCACCCGCATCGGCGACCCGGACTCGGCCGCCCTGCTGGGCCGCAGCAACCGCGAGTAGCCGACCCGGCATAGCAGGGGGCGGGGAGCCATCCGGCACCCCGCCCCCTGTCGTTGATGTCCGGTCAGCCCTCGGCCGGGAACTCGTCCCCCCGGATCGCGGTGATGAAGGAGTCCCAGGCGGCGGCCGGGAAGAGGAGGGCCGGGCCGTGGGGGTCCTTGGAGTCACGCACAGGGACGAGACCGGGAAATCCGGGGGCCACCTCGATGCACTCGCCCGCGTTGTCCCCGCTGTAGCTGCTCTTGCACCACTGCGCCCCGCTCAGCTCGGCGTTCCGCATACCGGTATTCCTCCGTTACTTCGGTCATGAAGGCATGGGAGTCGTCGACCGAGAGTACAGACCCGCGGACAAGGTCGAAGTCCCGGCGGGCCTCCTGCACGATCGAAGGGGCGTCGCTGAAGTGCCCTCGGTACAGGCTCTCCGAGTAGACCCACTCCTTCCCGTCGGGCAGCTCCAACAGCACCACCGATGTGGTCGGCAGCTTCCGCGTCCTGCAGGAGAACGGCGCTACCTGGATCAGAATGTTGGACCGTTCCCCGACGGAGAGGAGGTGCTCCATCTGCCTTCTCATGGTGCCCGGTCCACCGATGACGCTCCGGATCGCGCTCTCATGGAGCACGACGATCATTGACGGCCCGTTGTCGACCAGGTAGCGGTCCTGCCGACTCAGCCGAGCCTCCACCCGCTCGGCCAGCCACTCCGGGTTGTTCCGGGCATCGCCGAGGCGAAACATCTCGTAGGCGTACTCCTCGCACTGAAGCAGCCCGTTGATCCGCATGTACTGGAGCACCCGGGCGGCCACGGCCTCCGCTTCCAGCTCGACGTACTTCTGGAACCAGTCGGGGTGCTCGATGTCCGCATGCCAGTCCACCCGCTCCCAGAGCCGCACCAGCAGGCCCCTCATGCCGAGCAGCTCGTCGGCTCGTTCGACGGTGTCCCTCGGCATCGAGCGCTTGCCGCTCTCGTACCGGGTGATCACCGTTCGGTGGCAGTGCAGGAGTTTGCCCAGCCCTTCCTGCGTGTAGCCCGCCAAATCGCGCGCGAAGCGGAGTGCTTCGCCGAACATCACCGCCGGGCTCGACGTGAGACCGTTCTCCAGACGCCGATGTGGCATCCCAAATCCCCTCAGGTACTGCGGGTTCCGCACTCCGGTGTGATCGTCACCGTAGTCCCGGCATCCTCCGGGTTGTTACCGGAATGCGGTCTTTTGCTTGCACAGCGTCATGGCGCGCGCCCCCGGCGTGCGCCCTTGCCGCCGACCGCTGTTCGGACGGGACAGGCCCGGTTCCCGACAGGCGTGTGCGGGAAGCCGGCCGGGCCGGCTTCCCGCACCGAGGGTGCTCGCGTTCCTCACCTGTGCCGTGGGGCGGTCACTGGTGCCAGTCGACCGTGGAGATGGCGCCGAGATCGCGCGCGATCGTGGAGAGCGGCTGGATGTAGGTGTAGGGCCTCGGCGCGCTGCCGGGGGTCGAGCCGCCCGTCACGGTGCCGACGGCGCTGGTGCCGTAGAGGGCCGCGCCTCCGCTGTCACCGTAATCCGACTGCATTCCGGCGACCTTGACCTGGCGGGTCGAGGTATAGGTCTCGTTGCCTATCGTTGTGGTGTAGGTGGAGATGCCGTCGACGAATGTTCCGCACCTCCAGCCGCTCGCCACGCCCGAGGCGCAGATGGTCCCGCCATCGACGATCTGGTTGTCCGCGCTGCGGATGTAGTCGTTGTAGACGTTGTAGCCGCTGGACGTCTTGACCGCGCTCCCGCCGGGGGTCCAGCCCCGCGGGTTGTCCATCGCGATCAGCGCGTAGTCCGAGGCGGGGAACTGCCGGTCGGCGATGTGGCCGATCCGGGTGTTGCCCTGGTTGTCCGGCCAGCTGTCGTCGCGCCGGACCGCCGGGTTCGACTGCCCCAGCCAGCAGTGGCCGGCGGTCACCAGGTAGGTCACACCGGCCTGTTTGATCATGATTCCGGCCGAGCAGGTGCCGGTGTTGTTCTCGTCCCGCAGGCCGTCGCCCCCGACCAGGCCGGTCCGGGCGTAGGCGGTCCCCTGGTGGGTGGTGACGCTGACCTTCGCACGGTCGGCGTCGGTGATGCCGGCCGTCCGCAGCATCGCCTCGGCGTCCGTGCCGGCCGGCACGTCCAGCACGACACGGTTGGTCCGGCTGTCCAGGGACCAGGAGCTGTCGCCCGGCGTCAGCTTCTTCTCCGCGGCCGCGTCGAGCCGCTCGTGCACCTCCCGGAGTTCGGCGGTGGTGTAGGCGGCGCGCTGCGGGATGATGCCGGCGGCCCGGGCCGCGCGCTCCCCCTCGTCGTCCAGCACGTTGGCGTGGACCTCGCCGTCCATCACGTCGAGCCACACGCCCGCGGCCCTGTCACCCTGGCTGTCGCGGAACGCCCGGGCGGTCTTCGACAGCCCGCCCTCCGCGGCGAGGCGCTGCGCCACCTGCTGCTCGGGGAGCCCGAGTTGCTGCGCCAGCGCGTGGGCGGCGCCGCCCGGGGCGGCCGGGGGCGTCAAGGCGACGGTTCCGGTGGCCGAGGCCACGGCCGGGCTCTGGGCCGCGGCCGGTGCCAGGGTCACCCCGGCGAGCAGGAGCGCGGCTCCGGCCCTGGCGAGGGTCTTCCTGGAGACCTTCATGGTCATCTCCTTCGTGCGGATCGAACGTGTTGAGGTGAGAGGGGAGCGAGCGGGCGCCGGGCCACCGCTCAGGCGAGGATGTTCATCTGCGAGGACATCAGCCGGTACTGGCCGGAGGCGTAGTCGTAGGAGACGTAGCCGGTCCAGTACGCGCCGACCAGCGAGTCGGTGAGCTCCCGGGTGAAGGTGTACGAGGTGCCGTACGAGGCCCACTGCCAGGCGCCCGAGACGTAGGAGTTCACGCCGCACTTGTCCGGATCGCAGTTGTACAGCCCGACCCAGTCGTACTTCCCGACCGGGTTGCCGTTGTAGTTCCAGCCGATCGTGACGACCTGGGTCTCCTTCACGTGGACGGCGGCGGCCCAGGTGCCCGGCGCGGACTGGGCCGCCGCGGCGCCCTGGGCGGGCAGCGCGCCCAGCAGGGCGAGGGCCAGCGCCGCCGCCTTCGTCGACAGGGCCACCGGCTCAGTCGATGTGGGAGCGGTGGGACTCGATGATGCGGTACTGGCTGGAGGCGTAGTCGTAGGAGATGTAGGCCGTCCAGTAGTCGCCGCTGACCGCCGGGACGCTGGTCAGGTACGAGGTGCCGTGGTTGTAGGCCCACTGCCAGGTCTCGTAGTTGTCGATGCCGATGGCGTTCGGGTCCCGCTTGTAGAGGCCGATCCAGTCGTACTTGCCGACGTTGTTCGGCGGGGTCCAGTTGATCTGGACGTAGCCGCCGTTCTTCTCGGCCCAGGTCGTGGGCGCGTCCGCCGCCAGCGTCGAGTTCGGCGCGCCCTGGACGCTCCGGACGCCTGCGGGCACCGCCGCCGAGGCGGTGGCCGTGCCCGCGAGGGGCAGGGCGACGGCCGTCACCAGGGCCGCGACGGCGGCGGCACGGGTGCGATGGGGAATGCGGGACATGCGAGTCCTCCTGGGTCGTCTGCCGGCGGTGCCACCTGGCGGCCGCCGAGTCCGTGACCGGACCAGGAACACGCTCGTGGACTCCCGCAGACAAGCGGTCAACGTCCTGTCGACACCCTGGTCACCACGGCCGCGGACACCCCGCCCGGCGCCCCGGGTAGACAACCGATGAACGGCGAAACGGTGAACTCCCGTACCACGCCCATGATTTCAGGAGGACAGGCCTCCGCAACGGGAGGGCCGCCACGCGGATCGGAGGCAGTCCGAGGCCGGTCGGAGGGCGGCGCCCGCGGTGGTGTTACGGTCGCACCGCGCCGACCAGCCGGCCGGGTCGAGGACAGTGAGGGAGCAGGGCGTCGTGGACGGACACACGGATCCATACAAGGTGTTCATCGACGTGCTGGCCCACCGCCACGCGGGTGCCCAGCGGCAGGCTCTGACCGGGGAGTCGATCGCCGCCTACACCGAACTGAACCACCTCCTGGGGCGCACCAAGGGAACGCTGGCAAGGACGGTGTGGCTCGACTGCGCCGACGAGCTCGACCGGTGCGTGAGCCTCTACAGAAGCGCCTGGACGCGGTTCGCCTCGGTGGTCGGCAACGACTACCCGAACGGTGCGGACACCGCGCCCTCGCCGGAGCTGGGCCCGGAGACGACCCGGGCGTTCCAGGAGGCCGCGGACGGGCTCCGGGCCGCGCTCGCCGTCCTGCGGAGGGAGGCCCGCCTGCTCGGCTGCGAGAGCTGGGTTCGCTAGGGGCTTCCCTCCGACCCGGGTGGCGGCGGGGAATGCGGGGGATGCGGGGAGGGGCGGTGGCGGGGCCCGTCACAAGTGGAGTGCCCGCCACCGCCGGAGTGCAGAGAGACCGCCTCGGGCCACCGGGGCCGGGCGGTCTCTGCTGTTCGGGCGGGCCCATGCGCCAACACGGCCCGCTGCCGATGTTCCCGAGATGTTGGAGTGAACAGCGCCCCCCGGGTTCCGGACCCGCAGGTCCGGGTGACGCCGCTGTCAATCGTCACACCCGGCCAGGACGGCTTACAAGGGCGCGCTGCACAAAGGCGCATCAAAATCCGGTTTCGATTCGTTGAACTGCGGCTTTCTGGTACGACGTTCGCAAGATTTCAGGTAGGGGCCGGGACTGTCGCGCATCAATCCGCGCGATGTTCGCCGAACCGATTGGGATTCACCCATATGCCTGACAGAGTGTCATCCAACGGGCACCCCGTGCGACGCCAACCGCACAAGTGCCCACCCGTTGGAGTGGACAGTGATATAGGAGGGTTCCCTCGATGACGAGGAAGCGGAACAAGCGCGTCCCCATTCCCTGCGCGGACGGCGTCCCGAGGCCCGCGCGCCGCCCGGCCCTGCCCTGGCCGTTCGTGGCCGGACAGTCGTCCGTGACGGCCGTGACCGCCGGCCAGGTGGCCGTGGTGATCGTCGTGGTCGTCCTGACGGTCGCGCTCACCGCCGCCCTGGTGGCGACCGGCATGTCCGCCGGAGTGGCGCTCGAACTGACCACCGGGGGCTGGCTGTTGGCCTCCAGGCTGCAAAGGGGACGGGCCTAGGGGAGAGCGCCTGCCTGCGATGGGACGCCGAGAGAACCCGATCGAGACGACCGAGCCGGCGCTGAGCCGACTGGCCGCCTGGCTGCGGGAGCAGCGCGAGCAGGCCGGGTTGACGTACAGTCAGCTCGCCGTTCGGACCAACTACCACGCCACCACCCTGCAACGGGCCGCCAGCGGACGCTCCCTGCCGAGCTGGAAGGTCGTCGAGGCCGTCACCGGTGAATGCGGCGGCGACCTCAAGACGGCCCGGCGCAAGTGGGTCCACGCCAACTACTGGGCCCACGTGCCCCGCCCCTCGGGGAGCCGGCGGCTGCGCGCACCGAGGCGGGTCGACCCCCAACAGGTCGACTCCTTCGCCGACTTGCGCCGGGCGATGCACGAGATGCGCCGCAAGGCCGACTGGCCCTCCCTGCGGGAACTGGACCGCCGGGCCCGCGACCGGGGAGGGCGCCTGCCCTCCAGCACGCTGGCCCTGGTCCTCAAGGGCGAGGCCCCGCTGCGCAAACCCGTCTTCCTCGCCTACATGGAGGTCTGCGGGGTCCGGGAGGCCCGCCGCGCGCTGTGGGCGGCGGCCTGGGACCGGACGAACAACGCCCGCACCCCGTTCCCGGTCAACTCGCGCACGTACCAGAGCGAGTTCACCCGGGCCATGCAGTCCTCCAGCGCCGGGACGTCGACGGACATCCTGTTCCGGCTCTGGATGACCCTGCGCACCAACCTGGCCGCCGACCGCGACGATGGCCCCGGCCACTCCGGCGCGGCGGGCCGCGGAGGCACCGACGACAACCCGCCGGTGCTCGTGTGACCCGGTCCGCGGCCGGGACGCGCCACCCGCGTCCCGGCCGCGGGCCCCAGCCACCCACGGACGGGCACCCGCCCGCGTCCCGGTCGCGGGCCGGCATCCGCCCGCGGGCCGGCGCCCGCCCGCGCCACCTGCGGGAAACCTCGGGACACCTCGGGAAACTCGGGACACCACCATGCCGACACCACCACGCCGCCCGGCCGCCCCCGGGCCCGCCCTGGGCCTGTGGGCGCTGCACGACCTCCACCTGCGCCACTACCTGGACTACGCCGCACTGCTCCTGTCGCCCGCCGACGCGCCCCTGGCCGTCCGCGCCGCGTTCGAGGAGCTCGGCGGCCACTGGCTCGACGCCCTGGCCACCGCCAGCCCGGCCGCCTGCGCCTGGCAGGCGGTGCGCCGCCGCGTCTGCGCCCTGGCCGGCCCCCGGCCGCTCGGCCCGGTCGCCCACCTCACCGCCGCCCAGCAGGACGTCCTGCTGCTGCACCTGGTCCTCGACCTGTCCGCCGCCGAGATCGCCGCCCTCACCGGCACCGAGCCCGCCGCCGTCCACGTCCAGCTCCGCTCCCTGGCGGCCGCCCGCCGCTGAGCGGCCCCGCCCGGGGGTGCCCCCGCCGCGCGGCGCCCGGGGCCGGGCCGGCGGGCCGGTCCGTACGGCCGGCGGCGCACCCGGAGGTCACCGGTGCGCCGAAGAAGGGCGCCGCGAGAATTCCCGTTTCGGCCCGAGGCCTGTTACGGTCGTAGGAGTTGCAGTTTTGGTTCCCATGAACTCTGTGTGCGCCTGCTGATTCCCATCGCAGGCGTATTTTTTTTCTGAGATCCCGGCGGGTCATCAGTGCGGCGACGAGTAGCCCGCGCAGTGCGGTCTACAGCGCCTTAGAAGGAGAATTTCCCATGGCTTTCGGCACCGTGAAGTGGTTCAACGGGGAAAAGGGCTTCGGCTTCATCCAGCAGGAAGACGGCGGCCCGGACGTGTTCGCCCACTACTCGAACATCAACGCCTCGGGCTTCCGTGAGCTGCTCGAGGGCCAGAAGGTCGAGTACGACGTCACGCAGGGCCAGAAGGGCCTCCAGGCGGAGAACATCCGCCCCGTCGCTCTCTGACATTTCCCGCCGCACGATTCTCGAATCGTAGAGGGAACCGGGGCCCGTACCGCACAGGCGGTACGGGCCCCGGCCCATGTCCGCCCGCCGTCGCCGACCGTTTTCCTTATTCGCGGACTTCGCGAACCGGAATAAAACGGGCATGAGGGAATCCGCCCACGCGCCGGACCCGCCGGACCCGCCGTACGAGCCGGACCCGCCGACGCGAACCGGTCCACGCCCTCCCGCCCTCCGCCGACCGTCCCGTGCAGAAGCCGGCGGTCGCGCCCGCCCCGGGGTGAGCCCGACGGCGGACCGGGACCGTAGACGTGGACGGGGCGCCCGCTGCCGGAGCGGGCGCCGCGGCGCGAGGAGGCAGGCGTGCTCAGGTTCCACGGCGCATGGCGGATCACCGTGGTCGGCACGAGCGCCGACTTCGACCAGCGGGCGGTCGTGCGCGGCGCGTACGGACTGCGGGTGCTGCCGGGGCGGGTCGGCGCCACGATCGCGGTCGACGAGGAGAGCTGGACGCTGTCCCTGGAACACCGCCCGTGGGGCCGCACCTGGCAGCCCAACCTGCGCACCACCCCCGGTCCGGTCACCGAACACGACGGCCTGCGCAGCCAGTTGCTCACCAGCAACGACCGCCACTGGCCGGGCAAGCCGCTCGGCTACGTCAACTTCGTGCTGCGCCTGGAGCAGAGCGTCGCCCCGACCGGCGTCCCCCCGCTGCCGTCGCCGTCGCCGGGGGAGTACGGGCGGGCCACCCGGTAGCCCGACGGCGGGTCCGGGGGCTACCCCCAGGCCGGAGCGGCCCGCTGGCCGGGTGTTGCGGCGGGCGGGCGCCGAGTTGACTGGTCGTATCCGCACCAGCCGACCGACCGAAAGGCCGTCACCCGTGTCGTTCCGCACGACCGTCCGCACCGCCACCCGTACCACCGCCGCCCGTACGACCGCCGGCGAGCCCGCCTCCCGCCGCCGCGGCGCCCGGATCGCCGCCGTCGCCGCCCTGGCCGCCGCGCTGGGCGCCACCGCCATGAGCGGCAGCGCCTCCGCGATCGTCAACGGCCGTGACTCCACCGAGCGTTACCCCTTCATGGCCACCCTCCCGCTGAGCGCGAAGCAACTCGCCGACGGCGCCTGCGGCGGCACCCTGATCGACCGCCAGTGGGTGCTGACCGCCGCCCACTGCGTGGTGGGCACCGAGGACACCGGCGTCACCCTCAAGGGCACCGTGCGCATCGGCAGCGCCCACCGCGACAGCGGCGGCAGCGTACGGAACGTCGAGCGCGTCGTCGTCCACCCCGGATTCGGCTTCGGTGACGGCGCCACCCGCCCCAACCACGACGACCTCGCCCTCGTCCGCCTGGACCGCCCCGCCGCCGGGCAGCCCATCCGCATCGCCGACCACCCCGGCACCCCCGGCACCCCCACCCGGCTGCTCGGCTTCGGCACCGTCGTCGACACCCAGGACTACCAGCAGATGGTCTTCCCCGACCGCCTCCAGGAACTGCCCAGCCGCATCGGCGCACCGGCCGACTGCGCCCCCGGCTACGCCGACCCCACCCGCCTGTGCACGCTCAGCCGCGTCCCGCAGGCCATGGCCTGCTTCGGCGACTCCGGCGGCCCCCAGATCCAGCGCGGCCGCGGCGGCCGCTGGGAACTGGTCGGCGCCACCTCCGGCCCCGGCGCCCCCGGCGTGCCCTGCGCGGGCGGCCCCGGCCTGTACACCGACGTGCCCGCCTACGCCCCCTGGATCCGCGCCACCATCGCCGCCGGCTGACGGCCCGGCACCACCACGCGGCTAAAGTCCCAGGTGAGAACCGTCGCGCCCGAGGAGAACCCGCCATGCCGACCGACCCCGCCGCCACCGCAACCCCCGCCTCCGCCGCGCGCCCGCACCCCGCGCGCCTCGGCCTGGGCACGGCGGCCGTCGGCCGGCCCGGCTACATCAACCTCGGGCGCGACACCGACCTGCCCGCCGACCGCACCGTCGACGCCCTGCGCGCCCGCACCCACACCCTGCTCGACGCCGCGTACGCCGCCGGCGTCCGCTACCTCGACACCGCCCGCTCCTACGGCCGCGCCGAGGAGTTCCTCGGCCAGTGGCTCGCCGAACACCCCCGGGCCGCCGCCGAGGTGACGGTCGGCAGCAAGTGGGGCTACACCTACACCGCCGACTGGCGGACCAGCGGAGTCGCCGCGCACGAGGTCAAGGAGCACTCGACGGCCGTCTACGACCGCCAGATCCACGAGACCCGCGCCCTGCTCGGCGACCACCTGGACGTCTACCTCGTCCACTCCGTCACCCCCGACAGCCCCGCCCTCACCGACCCCGCCCTGCACCGGCGCCTCGCCGCCCTCGCCGCCGAAGGCGTGCGGGTCGGCCTGTCCACCAGCGGCCCCGCCCAGGCCGACACCATCCGCCGGGCCCTCGCCGTCACCGCCGACGGCCGCCCGCTGTTCACCGCCGTCCAGGCCACCTGGAACCTGCTGGAGACCTCCGCCGCCCCCGCCCTCGCCGAGGCCCACGCGGCCGGCTGGCTCGTCGTCGTCAAGGAGGCCATGGCCAACGGCCGCCTGGCCGGCCGCAATGCCACCGGCCCCGACACCGCCGCCCTGCGCACCCTCGCACAGCACACCGGCGCGACCGCCGACGCCCTCGCCCTGGCCGCGGCCGCCGCCCAGCCCTGGGCCGACACCGTCCTCTCCGGCGCCGCCACCCCCGACCAGCTCACCTCCAACCTCGCCGCCACCCACCTGCGCCCCACCCCCGAGGACCTCGCCGCCCTCGCGCCCATGGCCGAGCCCGCCGAGGCCTACTGGCGCACGCGGGCCGCACTGCCCTGGTCCTGACGGGGCGCCCGCCGCCGGGCGTTGTCGGTGCCCGCCCCTACGGTGGGCCGCATGATCGAGCACCCGGACCTCGCCGCCGCCCTCGCCGCCCTGCCTGTCGACCTGCCGCCCGGGCATCTGGTCACCGAGGAGGACGGGCGGGAGCCGCTGCTGTGGATCAGCGATGACCCCGCGCCCGCCGGGCTGTGGCGGCAGCTGCACCGCGCCCACCCGCAGACCGGCCTGTGGCCGCTGCTGCTCAGCCCGCTGGACCGCACCGACGACGACTACCGGCCCTGGCTGTCCGGGGAGCTGTACCCGGCCGAGGCCTCCGAGCCCTCCCGCTACGACCCGCAGGCGCTGCTGCGCGGCTGGTGGAGGCAGGTCGACGAGGACGAGGACGTGAGCGAGGACGTGAGCGAGGACGCCGGGATACTGGACGAGGCCCTGGCCCCCTACGGCCGCGCCTGGCCCGGCCTCGCCCCCGCCGCCACCGTGCCCGACGGCGCCGCCGGCACCGAGGCCCGGGAACTGGCCGAGGTGCTGGGCTCCGTCAAGGACGTCCGCCTCGGCCTGGTGCGGGCCGGCAGCGGCGCCGAGGCGCTGACGGCCTGCGGCTGGAGCGGCCCGGCGAACCACGCCGGCACCGGCAGGATCGCCGCCGTGCTCGCCGACTGGGAACGCCGCTTCGGCGCCCAGGTGGTCGAAGTCGGCTTCGCCACCCTGGAGTTGAGCGTCCCCGTGCCGCCTGCCACGCTCGCCGAGGCGCTCCCGCTGGCCGCCGAGCACACCGCCTTCTGCCCGGACCTCGTCTTCCAGGGCACCGGCACCCTCACCGCCTACGCCGAGCAGCTGGTGGGCGCCCACCAGTGGTCCTTCTGGTGGGACTGACCTGACCCCGGGGGTACGGGGCCGGGGGTCCGGGGGGCCGATGCCTCCGGCCCCCCCGGACCCGCCCGGCGGCCGCGCGCCGCCGGTGTGGCATGCTGCGCCGGGCCGCGAACCGAGCGCGAGCACCGACCACACCACCCCCCCGAGGAGCACGCCCTGAACACCGCCTGCGCCGAAGCCCTGTCCGCAGGACTCCTGGTGCTCGTCCTGGTCTGCGCCGTCGCCCGCCCCTGGGGCTGGCCGGAGGCCGTCGTCGCCGTGCCGGCCGCCGCCCTGCTGGTGGCGACCGGCGCCGTCCCGCTGGAGCACGCCACCGCCGAAGCCGCCCGCCTCGGACCGGTGATCGGCTTCCTGGCCGCCGTCCTGGTCCTGGCCAAGCTCTGCGACGACGAGGGACTGTTCCGCGCCTGCGGGGCCTGGATGGCGCGCAGCGCCGCCGGACGCCCGCGCCGCCTGCTGGTCCAGGTGTTCACCGTCGCCTCGGTCGTCACCGCGGTGCTCAGCCTGGACGCCACCGTCGTCCTGCTCACCCCCGTCGTCCTCGCCACCGCCGCCCGCCTCGGCGCCCGGCCCGCACCGCACCTGTACGCCTGCGCCCACCTGTCGAACACGGCCTCGCTGCTGCTGCCCGTCTCCAACCTGACCAACCTGCTCGCCTTCACCGCCAGTGGCCTGAGCTTCGGCCGCTTCGCCGCCCTCATGACACTGCCGTGGCTGGCGGCGGTCGGCGTCGAGTACCTGGTGCTGCGCCGCTGCTTCGCCGCCGACCTGGACGCCGCCCCGGCCGAGACCCCCGAGACAGGACCGGCCCCCGCCATGCCGGTCTTCGCCCTGGCCACCGTCGGCTGCACACTCGCCGGGTTCGTCCTCACCTCCGCGCTGGACGTCAACCCGGCCTGGGCGGCGGCCGCCGGCGCCACCGTCCTGGCCGCCCGCGCCCTGGCCCGCGGCCACGCCACCCCCGCGACGGTGGTGCGCTCGGCCGCCCTGCCGTTCCTGGCGTTCGTCCTCGCCCTGGGCATCGTGGTGCGCGCGGTCGTCGACAACGGCCTGGCCGCCGGCCTCGCCCACCTCGTCCCGTCCGGCACCGCGCTGCCCGCCCTGCTCGCCACCGCCGCCCTGGCCGCCGTCCTCGCCAACGTCATCAACAACCTGCCCGCCACCCTCGCCCTGGTGCCGCTGGCCGCCCCCGTCGGGCCCGGCGCCGTCCTCGCGGTCCTGCTCGGGGTGAACATCGGCCCCAACCTCAGCTACGCCGGCTCGCTGGCCACCCTGCTGTGGCGCGGCATCGTCCGCGACCGCGGCGTACCGGTGGACCTGCGCGAGTTCACCCGCCTCGGCCTGCTCGCCGTCCCGGCCACCCTCACCGCCGCGGTCCTGGCCCTGTGGGCCTCGCTGCGCCTGATCGGGGTCTGAGCGGGGCCTTGACGTTCCGGCCCGCCCACCGGGGCCGGGCCGGGCCTACGCGGGGCGCAGGACCGGATCGATCCCCGCCAGGACTTCGTGCAGCCGGCGAGCCCCCGAGGCACCATGGTCGTCGGTGCCCATAGCAAGCCTCGCGTCGCCGAGTCGTGGCGGAGCAGGAAGTCGGCGGGTCCGACGTCCTGCGTCGGGGAGTGGCCGGCGGGCCCGGTCCGGTCAGTACTCGGAGCTGGGGGCCGGTGTGACCGGGCCGAGGTCCGGTGCGTCGCGCAACTCCACCGCCGTGCCGTGGCGTTCGAGTTCCAGGACGACCAGTTCGTTGGCGCCGGCCCGCCACAGCGGGGCGGGGGCGTAGAGGGTGCGCTGGGGGCCGGCGGCGCAGTGGCGGCCGAGCAGGAAGCCGTTGAGCCAGAGCAGTCCGCGGCCCCAGTGGGGCAGGGCGACGAACGCGTCGGCGGGGGAGGGGAGTTCGGCAGTGAAGCGGTGGAAGACCGGTTCCCCGTCGCGTACCCCGGCGTCGTCGGTGAAGCGCAGCGCGGACAGGTCGGTCAGCGGCAGGGGGCGGATCTGCCAGTCGAAGAGCCGCTGGTGGCCGTGCGAGACGCCGCGGGTGATGCCCTTGCGGTCGTCCATCTGCGGGCCGTAGTTCACCCGGCCCAGTGCCTCGACCAGGATGTCCAGCACGACGCCGTCGGGCCCGGTGGCCAGCGGCAGGGTCGCGCCGGGGGAGTTGCGCTCCAGCGTCCCGAGCGGGCGGCCGTCCGCGAAGACCTGCGCCCGGTCGGCCAACCCGTCGATGCGCAGCGGCAGTTCGGGGCGCGGCCCGGGCACGCGGGTGCGGTAGTGGATCAGGCCGCGGTCCTGCCCGACCTGTTCCATCGGCAGCGGTGCGGCGTGCCGGCGCGGCCGCGACAGCGCGTCCAGGGCCTTCGCCAGGGGCGCCCGCCCGTGCGCGCGCTCCAGCCGCTGCGGCGCCACCCGGGGTACGGGGGCGGGCGGTTCGCCGTCGGGCAGGGGCAGGTAGCGGCCGATGACCTCGCGCAGGGCGTGGAACTTCTCGGTCAGTTCGCCGGCCTCGCCGATCGGCGCGTCGTAGTCGTAGCTGGTGACGGTCGGCTCGTAGCCGGCGTCCAGCGGGTGGGCGCCGGAGTGGTTGGCGCCGGACCACAGGCCGAAGCTGGTGCCGCCGTGCGCCATGTAGAGGCTGACGGAGGCGCCGGTGGCGAGGAGTTCGTCGAGCGAGGCGGCGGTCTCCTTGGGGTCGCGGACGTGGTGCGGCAGGCCCCACTGGTCGAACCAGCCGATCCAGAACTCCATGGCGGTCAGTGGGCCTTCGCCCTGGTGGCGGCGGAGCACCGCGAGGCGCTCGGGGGCGCGGGAGCCGAAGGTGGCGGTGGCGAGGTGGCCGGGGATGGCGCCGCCCTGCTGCATGGTGTCGTGGGCGCCGTCGGCGGTGAACAGCAGGCAGTCCACGCCGCGCCGCACCAGGCCGTCGCGCAGGTGGGCGAGGTAGGCGGCGTCGTCGCCGTAGCTGCCGTACTCGTTCTCCACCTGCACCGCCACCACCGGCCCGCCCCGGCTCGCCAGCAGCGGCAGCAGCTCGGGCGCCAGCGCGTCGAACCAGCCGTCCACCTCGGCCAGGTACGCCGGGTCCGCGCAGCGCAGCCGCAGCCCGTCCACCGCGAGCAGCCGGGCGGGCAGCCCGCCGAACTCCCACTCCGCGCAGATGTACGGGCCGGGGCGCAGGATCACGTCCAGGCCCAGGCCGCCGGCCAGCCGCACGAACCGGGCCACGTCCCGCCAGCCGGTGAAGTCCACCGTCCCGTCGGGCAGTTCGTGGAAGTTCCACGGGACGTAGGTGTCCACCGTGTTCACGCCCAGTGCCCGCACCCGCCGCAGCCGGTCCTCCCACAGTCGCGGGTGCACCCGGAAGTAGTGCACCGCCCCGGCCACCACCCGGTGCGGCACCCCGTCCCGCACGAACCCGTCCGCGTCGTACCCGAGCATGCGCACACCCCGCCTTCCCGCAGGACACCCCCGCGGGCCCCGGAGGCCCCGGAGACCCGGCACCGCCGAGCCTAGGTCCTCTCTTTCGGATCACGTCGGATCAGCGCGCGGCGTCGGGGTGCGTGCATCGCAAGGCGGAGGAGGGAGCCACTGCGGAGCATTGGCGACCGACGACAACGCGGCGAGGTGCGTGCTCCGGCGTCGTGCGCCCGGCATGATCCGAAAGAGCGGGCCTGGCGAGGAACCGGTCGTGGGGGCCGCTCGTGCTCAGGTGTCGTAGCAGCCGTTCCAGGGGGCGGAGAAGGCCAGGCCGTCCGGGTGGAGCTCCATCCAGACGCCGTCCTCCTCGTCCTCCTCTTCCTCGTCCACCTCCAGGACCAGGCCGAACAGGGCCCCTTCGAAGCGGACGTCGAAGGGCGCGATGGCGATGTCCTGGTAGTGCCGCCCCGGCAGGGCGTCCAGCCACTGCTCCAGCAGCCGCCGGGCCGCGGCGATCGCCTGCTGCTCGCCGTCCGCCGTCGTGCCGGTGAACTCGATGCGCGAGCCCAGGTGGCGGCCGGCCTCGTCGAAGCGGTGGAGGACGGAGTGCCAGCGCTTCTGCGGCTGCCAGTCGTCGCCGCTCCAGCCCTCGCGGTAGGCCGCGACGACGGTCGCGTAGAACTGGCCGCCCTCGCACTTCCCGATGGTGCGGGTGCGGTAGTCGGGCTGGTAGCCGATCGGGATGACCTTGGGAACGTTCACGGGCCGAACCCTAGGCCCCACCTGCGACAACGCGCGCCGGCGGGGGCCGGCGGAGCAGGGATCCCGACCGCCCCGAGGACGCACACTCCCGCCGCGATGCCCAGGGACCGCCGCCGACGGCGCGGCTCCTCGCCGCCCGCTGCCGCCGTCGAGCCGTCCCGCGTCTGGACCCCGCCCTGCGCTTCCTGTGATCATGCCGCTGAACTGAGCGGATGCCGGCAGTCGCGGTGGCACGCGGCCGTAGCCGGGGGCGCGGGAGACCACGAGAGGGAACGACGGTGCACACAACCGACATCAGCGGGCTTCTGGAGCTCATGCCCCCGCCCGAGGGGGCCGGTGAATCCGGTGACTGGGCGGTGGTCGAGTCGGCGTGGGGTCTGCGGTTCCCGCGCGACTACGTCGAGTTCGTCGCGCGGTACGGGGCGGGGGAGATCGACCGGTCCCTCGCCGTGTTCGCCCCCGACGAGCTGATGCCGCCGGACGCCCCGCAGCCGGGCATGCGCGGCATGACGGAGGAGGCGCGCCTGCTCTTCGAGGAGGAGGGCGAGCCCACCGGCGAGGTGCGCTCCGCTGGACAGATCGTCGCCTGGGGAGCGTCCTGCACCGCCGACACGCTGGCCTGGCTGACGGTCGGCGACGACCCCGACGCGTGGCCGGTCCTGGTCCTGGACCGCGACGGGGGCGCGCCCCGGGTCTTCGGCCCGGGCATGGTCGGGTTCCTCCACGGGGTGGTCTCCGGGGCGGTCGGCCCGAGTCCCGTCGGCGCCGTCGTCGCCTGGGGCGAGGAGCCGCCCCGCTTCGTCCACTGGCGGGTGGGGTAGCGGCCGGTCCGGGCCGGAGCCGCGTGCGTCCGCTACCGCGGCGGCAGGCCGAGGGTGGGGAGGTGGTCGGCCATCAGGAGGGCGACGAGTTCGCGGCGGGAGCGGACGCCGGTCTTGTGGAGGATGGCGGTGACGTGCTGCTGGACGGTGGGCACGGTCAGGTGGAGCAGCGCGGCGATGTCCTTCGTGCTGGCGCCGCGCACCGCGTGCAGGGCGACCTGCTGTTCGCGCGGGGACAGGCCGTGGGCGAGGATCGCCAGCGGCAGGCGCTGGACGGGGGAGGCCGGGGAGGCGACGACGGCGACGCCGCCGCGCCGGCCGTCCAGCGGGGAGGCGTGCAGGGACAGCCACTGGCCGTCGGGGGTGCACACCCGCACCTCGGCGGGGCCGCCGCGGCGGGCGGCCTGGCGGGCGACGGTGAGGAAGCCGCTGGGCACCCCGCCGGTGTGGGCGGTGGGTTCGGCCATCCGTCCGATCAGTTCGCGGGCCGCCGCGTCCGCCGAGCGCAGCCGCCCGTACCGGTCCAGGATGGCGACGGCCGGGGCGGGGGCGGGTGGCAGGGGGCGGGCGCCGCGCAGGGCGGCGAGGTGGGTGTCGCGCAGGGCGGCGCCGATTGGGGCGGCGACGCGTTCGGCCAGGCGCAGGTCGGGCAGGTCGTAGCGGCCGTGGGCGCGTTCGCGCATGAACGCCGCGGAGCCCCAGCGGCCGCCGCCCACATCGAAGTTGATCCGCAGTTCGTCGCCGTAGCCGCATGGGTTGAGCAACTCCCGGTAGCGGACGCTGCGTTCGGGGCGGCCGTCGGTGGCCCGGTCGACGGTCTGCGCCCGGTGGCCGGCGGTGCGGATCGCGGTGAAGGTGGTGGAGTCCTCGCCCTGGAGCTCCAGGTGCACGGCCTGCTCGAACTGGGTGGGGTCCAGGCCGTCGGCGACGGTGGAGGTGGGGAACCCGGTGACCGGGTCGTTGCCGTGCCAGCAGCCGCCGTCGTAGCCGAGCGGTTTCAGCAGCAGGGTGTGCAGCTCGCGGAACAGCGCGGCCGCGGGTAACCCGGAGGACGCCAACTCGCCTATGGAACCCAGGACTTCCCGCTCAACCTCACGTCGTTTGGCCACGGACGGAATCCTACGGACGCAGGGTCTCCGTGTCCGGTGAACGGACGAGGAAGGACGGGTACGGAGCGATGGGGAGAGGCGCCCGCCCCCGCCGGTGACCGGCGTTCCCGTCCGTCACCGGCCGTCGCGCTCGCGCCACCAGGCGACCGTGGCCCGCAGCTGCTCCTCCAGCGGCGTGGCGCGCACCGTGAACGCGGCCTCGTAGGCGGAGCAGTCCACCGTGAACGGCCGGTCGAACTGGTAGCGCGTCTCCCGCAGTTCGCGCAGCAGCGGGGAGAACAGCCCCGCCACGGCCAGCGCCGCCGCGGGCAGGCGGCGCACCGGGACCGGGCCGCCGCCGGCCTCGGTGGCCAGCCGCTCGACCATCGCGCGCACCGACAGGGGAGGGGCGGTGGGCACGTGCCAGGCCCGGCCCCAGGCCCGCTCCTCGCCCGCGAGTTCGGCCATCGCCCGGGCCACGTCCGGCAGGTAGGTCCAGCTGTGCGGGGCGTCCGGGTCGCCGAGCGTCGCGACCGGGCGGCCCTTGAGCAGGTTGGGCAGCACCCGCGCGGCCAGGTGGCCGCCGTCGGTGACGCCGGGTCCGAAGAAGTCCGAGGCCCGCACCTCCACCGCCCGGATCCGCCCGGCCTCGTGCAGCGCCCGCGCCCGCTCCCAGGCCGCCGCCCGCACCCGCCCCTTGGGGCCGGTCGCGGCGAGCGGCAGGTCCTCGGTCATCGGCCCCGCCACCGGCCCGTAGCCGTACAGGTTGCCGAGCATGACCAGCACCGCGCCGCTCTCCTCGGCCGCCGCGCACAGCGAGGCGCTCAGCGCCGGCCAGAGCCGCGCCCACTGCGGCAGCGGCGGCGCGGCGCAGCCGTGGACGGCGACGGCGCCGCGGGCGGCCCGCGCCAGCGCCGCGGGGTCGCTCGCGTCCAGGGCGAGGTGCTCGACGCCGGCGACGGCCGGCCCTGCGGGGCGTCCGGTACGGGTGGCGACCCGGACCTCGTGGCCCTGTTCGGCCAGCAGGCGGGCGGTGGCGGCCCCGGCGGGCCCGTGTCCGACGACCAGGTGGAAGCTCATCCGCCACACCCTAGTGGTGGCCCCGGACGGGCGGGGCGCGGTGCGATATGTAGCCGGGTGGGGGGAATGGGAGATTCGGCAAATAATTGGTATGGCAGTCGTAAAAGTAGATCTATGCTGTTGGCGTTTCATGATCCTTCGTACAAAGCAGGTCTTGCGCAAGATGAAGCTGCCCCGGGTGTCCGCCGTCGTCGCGGCCGCCGTTCTGGCCCCCGCCGTCCTCTTCCCCACCACGGCCTCGGCCACCGACACCCCCAAGCCGACCGGCGTCTCCGGCCCCGACACCGGCTCCGACTCCGCCAAGGACACCGCGCCCCAGGCCGACGGCCAGGAGCAGCGCGACCGCGCCGAGGTCAAGCGCATCCTCGCCGACCCGAAGAGCGGCGTCGGCGTGCGCGAGGCGGCCGAGAAGGCCCTCAAGGGCGGCGCCGCCGAACTGCGCCACTTCCTGGACGTCGAGTTCGACGAGCAGACCAGGATCGACAACCAGGTCCGGGTCTCCCAGATCTACGCCGTCGGCGGCCCGGCCGTGAAGGCGGCCGCCAAGGCCGCCCTCCGCGGCACCGACGAGGACATCACCGCGTTCCTGACCACCGGCCAGTACGTCGCCCGCGCCGAGGACGAGGACCGCGCCAAGATCGCGGCCATCATCGCCGACCCGCTCACCGGCCCCAAGGTCCGCGAGGCCGCCGAGAAGGCCCTCAAGGGCGGCGCCGCCGAGCTGCGCCACTTCCTCGAGGTCGAACTCGCCGAGAAGCAGCAGCCCGACAACCTGCTGCGCCTCACCCGGATCGCCGACGGCGCCGAAGGTGCCGGCCCCGCGCTGCGCCTCGCCGCCGCCGTGGCGCTGAACGGCAGCTACCAGGACGTCCTCGACTTCCTGGCGACCGGCCAGTACGCCGCCCGGGCCGAGGACGAGGACCGCGCCAAGGTCGAGGCCCTGGTGGCCGACCCCAAGACCGGACGCGGCGTGCGCGAGGGCGCCGAGCAGGCCCTCAAGGGCGGCGCGGCCGACCTGCGGACCTTCCTGACGACCAAGCTGCCCAGGCTGCGCAGCGACGACAACCGGGTCAAGCTCAGCCAGCTCATGGAGCAGGGCGGCCCGGCCGTGCGCGAGGCGGCCGGCAAGGCGCTGGACGCCGGCACCGACGCGGCCGTCGAGGCCTTCCTCAACGAGGGCTTCGCCAAGGCCCAGTTCGAGGACGACCGGGTCGAGGTGCTGCGTGTCATCGCCGACAAGGAGACCGGCCCGCACACCGCCGCGGCCGCCCAGAAGGCCATGGACGGCAACGCCGAGGACGTGCGGCGCTTCCTGACCGTCGAGCTGCCGAACCTGCGCTTCAGCGACAACCGGCTGAAGGTCTCCCAGATCATCGAGACCGGCGGCCCCGCGGTGAAGAAGGCCGCCATGGCCGCCTACGAGGGCAGCTACGCGGACCTCCTGGCCTTCCTCAAGGACGGCTGGGCCAAGGCCCAGGCCGAGGACCAGGCCGCGGCGGCCAAGCAGGGCAACGGCGCGGGCAGCGGTACGGGGACGGGCGCGGGCACCGGTGGCACCGGGCAGCAGCCGCAGACCGTGCAGCCGGCCGGCCTCACCACCGGTACCGGCACCACCACCGGCACCCGTACGGGCGGCGGCACCACCGGCACCACCGGTTCCGGCGCGCTCGCCGCCACCGGCACCGACGGGCTCGGCTGGGAGGCCGGCGGCGCCGCCGCGGCCCTCGCCGCGGGCGCGGCGCTGGTCGCGGCCGCCCGCCGCCGCTCCACCGAGAGCTGACACCCGGGAGCTGAATCCGGAAGCAGAACCCGGGGGCTGACACCCCCTCGCGTCCCCGTCCACCGCCCACCCGGGCGGCGGCCGGGGACGCGCTCGCGTTCAGCGGTCAGGGCCGTCCGATCGCCAGGCAGCCCGGCACCCCGCCCCCGGCCGACGCGGCGGCTGGCGCGCCGCCTCGAAGACGGCCCGGCGCCGGTCCCGCCCGGACGCCGACGGCTCAGTTGCCGTCCCCGCCACCGTCCCCGCCGTTGTCCCCGCCGTTGAAGCCCACCTGGCGGCGCCGGCGGCGCTGTGCGCCGCGCAGCGCCTTCCCGGCGCCGAGGGTGAGGGCGGCGGCCGCCCGGGTCCAGCGCGGCCCGCCGCGGTCGGCCCACACCACGCAGCCGCACCCCGCGACCACCAGGACCAGAATCCCCACCAGAACCGCACCGACCATCACGGCCACCCGCCTTTCCCTCGACGCCCTACTGCCTGGTAGGACGTGCGGACCGTCCCACCCGGTTCGGCCACGAGGCCGGACGCTGTGCCAGGATGCGGGTGCCGAACGGCCCAGGTCACCGTACCGGTCGTACGGGAACCGTACCGACCAGCACCACCCGCCACCCACCCGTCAGCCGTACCCCGAGGAGTCACCGTGGCCACTGCCCGGTTCGCCACCCTGCACACCACGGCGGGCCCGATCCGCCTGGAGCTGTTCCCGTTCCACGCGCCGAAGACGGTCCGCAACTTCGCCGAACTCGCCGAGGGCACCCGGGAGTACACCGACCCGCGCACCGGCGAGCCGGGCCAGGGCCCGTACTACGACGGCACGCTGTTCCACCGGGTGATCAAGGACTTCATGATCCAGGGCGGTGACCCGACCGGCACCGGCACCGGCGGCCCGGGCTACGCCTTCGCGGACGAGTTCCACCCGGAGCTGTTCTTCACCAAGCCGTACCTGCTCGCGATGGCCAACGCCGGCCCGGGCACCAACGGCTCGCAGTTCTTCATCACGGTGGGCACCCCCGCCCACCTCAACCGCAAGCACACCATCTTCGGCCAGGTCGCCGACGCCGCCTCCAAGGCCGTGGTCGACGCGATCGCCGCCGCCCCGACCGAGGACGAGCGCCCGGTCGAGGACGTGGTGATCACCTCCGTGGAGATCGAGCAGTCCTGACCCGCCGCCCGCCGGCCGGTACTCCTCCTGCCCCCGCCCGGGACACGGGCGGGGGAGCGGCGCCGCACGTCCGGGGGCGTCGGCCCTCCCGTCCGGCTCGCGGAAACGCGAAGCCGCCGCCCGGCGCGGTGCGCGGGCGGCGGCCGTGGAGCGGGGGCGGTGTCAGGAGCAGCTGTTGAAGGTCGCGCTGGTGTTGGCGATGTAGAGGGTGGCGCCGGCGGTGGGGTCGGAGCTGAGCGGGACGGTGACGGTGTCCTCGGCGGTCCACGGGATGCCGTGGGCGTCGAAGGTCCAGGTGCCGGTGACCTTGCGGGCGATCTTGGCGAGCGTCACCCAGCCGTACTGCTGCTGCGGGACGGTGACGGTCACGCTGTTGTTGACGCTCCTCGACCCGTGCCATTCGTTGCTGTACTTCAGCGAGGAGCTGACCGTCCCGGTCAGGACGTTGCCGGGAGCGCCGGCGGACATCTGGGTGCCCATCTCGGCGCCGATGGTGTTGGACCAGCCGCTGTCGTCGGTGACCGCGAAGGACTGCTGGACGGCGCTGCTGGTGTTGTTGAACCAGACCGAGGAGGCGCAGGTGCGCGGCAGCGGCGCGGCCGGGGCCTCGCTCTTCGTGGCCCAGGAGCAGCTGGAGGGGTCCTTCTGGCACTGCTTGGCGCCGTGGTCGACGGCCAGGTTGAAGGCGGCCTGGGCGAAGCCGGTGGACCACTGCTGGTTGGCGGTGCCGTTGCAGGCGTACTGGTCGGTCCAGGCATCGTCGTAGTTGCCGCCGAGCAGCAGGTCCAGGCAGGTGTTGTCACCGGCGTGGCGGATCATGAACGCGTCCGCGCCGCCGGCCGCCGCGGGCTGGAAGTACCAGCGCTGGCTGGCCTGCCCGGCACAGCTCTGCTGGCGCAGCGCCGGGGTGAAGAAGGCCAGGTCGATGCACTTGCCGGTGTCGTTGTTGACGATGGTGAAGGAGGAGTCGGACGGGTCGACGTTCAGCCGCCAGGACTGGTGGTAGCCGGGGGCGGAGTTGGTGACGATGTAGGCGCCGTCGCCCATGTTGCCGTTCTGGACGTCGAGTTGGCGCCCGTTGCTGAGCGACTTGATGGTCAGGCACTGCTGCGGCGAGGCGCAGGCGGCGAGCGGGGCGGACGGCGCGGGCGCGGCGGCGCGGGCGGGGGCGGCGGCCAGGCCCAGGGCGGCGCAACAGGTCACCAGGAGGGCCGCGAGCAGGCGCAGCCAGGGCGCCGTGCGGCCGGGGGTCAGGGTGGGCAAGGGGTGTCCTTTCGTCGGGGGAGAGGGTGGGGAGAGGAGGCCAGAGGTCAGGAGGCGGCGGCGAAGGCCGCCTCCAGGCGCGGGACGTAGTCCACGAGGTCCTGCGCCCAGCAGCCCGCGGTGTGGCCGCCGTGGCAGTCGGCGCCCCAGCCGGTGCCGTCGCCGTAGTCGGTGAAGCGGTACGGCAGGCCGAGCGCGTCCAGGCGCTGCTTGAGGCGCTTGGCGGTGCCCTCGGCCCAGAACTCCATGTCGCCGGGGCTGTTGTTGCCGTTGCCGGTGTAGACGGCGATGCCGGTGTGGTCGAGCACGGCGGCGCGTGCGACGGGGTCGGCGGCGTTCCAGCGCCAGTCGGCGTTGAACACCGGGTACGGGCTGCCGAAGATCGCGTCGCTGGAGACGGTGGGACCGAAGTCCAGGCCGCAGGGGTGGCCGTCGCTGGGGCCGCAGAGCACGGTGCCGGCGTTGACCAGGGTGGCGACCACGGCGCCGCGGATGATCATCTCGTCGGTGGACAGGTCGTTGGCGCCGGACATGGTGAGGACCTGGCCGAACAGGTCGGGGCGGTCCTGGGCGTAGTGCAGGGCGCCGAAACCGCCCATGGACAGCCCGCCGACGGCCCGGTGGGCGCGGTCGGTGCGGGTGCGCAGGTTGGCGTCGACGAACGGGAGGACCTGGGTGAGGTGGAAGGTCTCCCAGTTCTGCGCGCCGGCGGCGGTGCCCTGGTCGAGCCAGTCGGCGTACCAGCCGCGCAGGCCGCCGTCCGGGATGACGGTGATCATCGACTGGGCGGCGGTCAGCGCGGGGTAGGCCAGCGCCGGGTCGCTCGGGTTGTCCGAGGCGCCGTGCAGGAAGTACAGCACCGGGTAGCGCTTGTCCGGCCGGGACGCGTAGTCGGCGGGCAGCAGGATGCGGATGGTGTGCGGCCCGGCGACCTGCGGGGTGGTGACGGTGATGACGAAGTTGGTGGCGCTGCCGGTGGGAGTGCCGACCTGGGTGAGGCCGAAGCCGTCGGTCAGCGGCGGCGGCGCGTCGGCCCCTGCCCCGGCCCGTACGGAGGCGGTTCCCGAAGCGGACGCGGGTGCGGCGGGTGCGGCGAGCGGGAGCAGGCAGGCGGCCAGGGCGGCGAGAACCGCGCGGGCGCGCCGGAGCCGGGCAGGGGGCATGGGCGTCCTCGGCCTTCCGTCGTGTCTTCCGTCGTATGACTGATCGCCGTCAACTCTTGCCAGGGGCCCCGCCCGGACGCCAGAGCCCCCGGTGGCGCACCTGGGCCACCGGCGCATGTGCGCCGCCGCTGCGGGTAGGCTCCCCCGGCTCCGCCCGGGGCGGGTACGGGGGGCGGAGCACACCGTGACATTGGGGGGTGTCGTGCACGACGTACTGGAACCGGACTCCGAACGCGGCCGCGTCTACCACTGCCTGGTCGGCCGACCGCGCGCCCGCGTACCCGAACTGGCACGGGAGACGGGCCTGGACGAGGAGGCCGTCCTCGCCGTGCTCCGCGACCTCGCCGACGAGGGCGTCGCGGTGGCCTTCGACACCACCGACAGCGCCGACGACCGCGACCACGCCTGGGAGGCCCTGCCGCCCGCCCGGGTGGTCGAGGCGGTGCTGCAGCACGACGCGCTGCGCCAGGCCGCCGCCCGCCGGGCCGGCGCCGAACTAGAACGGCTCTACCGCTTCGCCCGCCGCGACACCGGCAGCTACGGCGCGCTGGAGGTCGTCGACGATCCGGCCGAGGTGCTGGCCGCCAGCCACCGCCTCCAACTCGCCGCCCGTCACCAGGTGCGGGTCATCGACGTGCCCCCGTACTCCGGCAGCCGCGCCCACTACCTCGACCAGGAGGTGCTGCAGCGCCGCCGGATGGCCGCAGGCGTCGTCTACCGCGCCATCTACCAGGGGTGCGCGTTCCAGGACCCGGTGGCCGGGCCCAACATGGCCCGGATGATCGAGGCGGGCGAGCAGGCGCGGACACTGGACGAGCCGCCGCTCAAACTCGCCATCGGGGACGACGACCTGGCCATCGTCACGCTGCGCGCCGACGACGGGCCGGGCGTCGTCTCGCTGCTGATCCGGCCGTCCGGGCTGCTGAACGCGCTGAGCGCGGTCTTCGAGACGCTGTGGCGCCTGGCCGTACCCGCCTCCATGGCCGGCGTCGACCCGCGCATCGACGAACGCGACCGGCGGATCCTCACGTTGATGGCCGGAGGGGCCACGGACGACGCGATCGCCCGCCGGCTGGGGCTGGGGCGGCGCACGGTGGTGCGGCGGGTCTCCACCCTGCTGGCGCACCTCGGGGCCACCACCCGTTTTCAGGCGGGGGTGCAGGCCGCGCGGAGGGGGTGGCTGTAGGCGGGGGCGGCTTCCTGGTGCCGAGAGTGCGTGGGAAGTCGGACCGGCCGACTTCTGGTGCAGGCCGCGCGTCGGGGCTGGCTGTGGGAGGGGCGTCGGCCTGACGTCTGACGCGGTGCGTCGGCGCGGAGGGGCGCGAGAAGTCGGATCGGCCGACTTCTCGCGGCGGGCGGCGACGCAGCCGTCGTCGAAGTGGAGCGGGGAGTGGACGGGCCGGTGCTGAGGCGGCGGTCCGGGCTGGGGGCCGGCCGGGTCTCAGCGCCGGATGTGGTCGATCACGTGGGCTGCTGGGCGGGGTTGGCCCAGCTGATGCGGATCTCGCGGTCGCCGGCGGGGATGACGAGGACGGGTTCGTCGGCGAGGTCGCGGATGATGTCGCGCCGGGCGCAGGGGCCGGTGAGGCGGCGCTCCAGGGCGTAGTGCTGGAAGCGGGACATCGGGCGGTAGCGGACCGAGTCCCAGAGCCGGCGCAGGAGGTCGTCGCTGAGGGTGTGGACGGCGGGCGGCTGGTGGTCCGGGATCTCCACGAGGACGTCGTGATCGGCCCTCACGCGGCCACCTCCGACCAGACGATCTTGCCGGTGTGCTCGCGCGGGGAGCAACCCGTGCGGGTGGAGAGGGACTTGACGAGGTGGAGGCCGCGTCCGGCCTCGCCGTCGAGGGTGAGGGCGCGCAGGACCGGTTCGCGGTTCCGCCGGGCGTCGTGCACCTCGATGCGGAGGCGGGCGGGGTCGAGGTCGAGGGCGAGGTAGATGCGGTGGCCGGGCGGCGTGCCGTGGACGAGGGCGTTGGTGACGAGCTCCGAGACGATCAGGAGCCCGGAGTCGCGGTACGACTCACCGGCGGGGGTGGAGGCGAGGAGCGAGGCGAGGAGGGAGCGCCCCTCGCCGGGGGAGCGGCGGCTGCGCGGCAGCCAGGTGGTGGAGGAGTGGCAGGACATGGCGAATCCACCTTCCAGGTGCGGAGTTTGAAGCCATGCGGAAGTCGGGCGGAGGCATAGGGATGCCCGGCGGTAGGCCTGCCGTGGTCACTCAGGCGACTGGAAGGACTACTCCCTGTAGATTGCCCTAGCGAGGCATTTGCATGCAACTGCTTCGCTCATGCAATTGCATGATTATGGGTCGCGGCTGAGCGCCCGGGAGGGATGGCAAACTATGCAAGGAAGCGAACAGCCAGGGAGTGTGACGCATGGGCAGTCCAACCGTGCTGCGGCGTAGGCTCGGCGGCGAGCTTGGCAAGTTGCGCGCCTCGCGCGACCTGAACGCCAAGGACGTGGCCGCCGCGCTGGGTTGGTCCGCTTCGAAGCTGAGCCGTATCGAGAGCGGCCTGGTGCCACTGCAGGAGCGCGATGCTGCGAAACTCCTGGCGCACTACGGCGTCACTTCATCCGATGAGGTGAAGCACTTCCTCGGCCTGACACGTCAGAGCCGCCAGCAGGGCTGGTGGCATGCGTACGGCGATGCCCTGCCAGACTGGTTCCGCGCCTACGTGGGCTTCGAGTCGGACGCCGCGAAGATTGCGACGTACCAGTGTGAGTTGGTTCCTGGGCTCCTCCAGACGGAGGCCTATGCGAGAAGCGTCATCCGCTCCATGAATCCAACCGAGTCCGCCGAAGATGTCGAGCGGCGAGTCGCACTGCGGATGGATCGTCAGCAGATCCTCGATCGTCATGAGCCACCACAGCTGTGGGCCATCATCAGCGAGGCGGTCATTCGGCGGCCGGTTGGTGGGACCTCGGCTATGGCCGAACAGTTGGGCCACCTCGCGGCCATGGCGGATGAACGGCCCAATATCACTGTCCAGGTTCTGCCCTTCTCCGCTGGCGCGCACGCGGCCATGGGTTCCTCGTTCTCCATTCTGTCGTTCAACGACATCCCTGGCAGTGTCGCCTACTCCGAGGCGCCGACCAGCAGCACCTACTCGGAACGGCCGCATGAGATCGATCGCCACGAAGACGCCTTCGACCGTCTCATGGCGTCGTCGGTTCAGCCCGAGAGGTCAATCGCTTGGTTGAAGGAAGTTGCGGAGGAGTATTCCCAGTGAGTCACGAGTACCAAAGCGCCAAGTGGCGCAAGAGCACGTACAGCAACGGCCAAGGCGATTGCATAGAAGTGGCTGCTGGTTCCACGGGTCTCATCCCGGTTCGCGACAGCAAGGACCCCCACGGCCCGGCTCTCACCTTCGCCCCCGAGGCGTGGCGGTCTTTTGTCGCGGGCGTCCGGGCGGGCGACTTCCCGGCAATCGGCTGACCCAGTACCGTGGGCTGCCCCGCGCCGCGCGGGGCAGCCCACTACCGACTGAGGGTCTCCGGAGGTCGTCCGCATGGCAGCTGACCTGACATGGCGTAAGAGCAGCTACAGCAATCCCGCTGGTGGCGACTGCGTCGAAGTGGCCGAGGGCATCACTGGCACTGTTCCGGTTCGGGACAGCAAGGATCCTCATGGCCCGGTCTTGAGCTTCGTTCCTGAGGCGTGGCGGTCCTTCGTTATGGGTGTCCAGGTGGGCGACTTCCCGGCCACCGACTGACTCAGTACCGTGGGCTGCCCCGCGTCGCGCGGGGCAGCCCACTACTGACTGAGTGCTCCAGGAGGTCATTCGCATGACGGCGGACCTGGCATGGCGTAAGAGCAGCTACAGCGGCGGCGAAGGCGGCAATTGCATCGAGGTCGCCTCGGAACTCCGAGTCACCTGGCGCAAGTCGAGCGCCAGTAATCCGAACGAAAACTGCGTCGAGGTGGCCGATGGCATCATCGGCGTGGTTCCGGTGCGTGACAGCAAGGACCCCCACGGCCCGGCTCTCACCTTCGTGCCGGAGGCGTGGCGGTCCTTTGTCGCCGGTGTCCGGGCGGGCGAGTTCCCGGCCGGTTCCTGAAGCGTTTCTTGCCGGGCGGCCCTGCGGAGCACGCAGGGCCGCCCGGTCTGCTTGATGCGCTAGGTGTACTGACCACGGAGGTTGGTGACAGGGCTCACGGCCGGGTGATCTTGAAATGAGTGAGGGCCTTCTGGCTCGGTGTGGATTGCGACATCTGCA